>JALVXW010000242.1 GCA_027038155.1 Sulfurovum sp. | reverse complement strand
TGCCCTTGCGTTCAGACATCTTTAAAAATTTTTCATACTCTGTAAGTTTATCGGTAATGGGAGCTAGAAAAACAATCAAATCTGCATCCCCAATAGCCTTCATCACCTCATCCATCATAAACTGATTAAGAAGTTTCTCTTTTTCATGAATACCAGGGGTATCTACAAAGATAATCTGAGACTCTATACCATATATATCTTTATGCATAACTATAATATTCATACGCTTACGCGTAGCCTGTGCCTTTTTTGAGACCATGGCAAGCTTTTCGCCTACTATATGGTTAAGCAGTGTACTTTTTCCAGCGTTAGGACGTCCTATAACCGCAACAAACCCAGCTTTGGTACCTACCTCTTCTTTTTCATGTTCAAACATTATAATATATACCTGGTTGTGTCTTCATCTTCTACCACATCACCAATTTTCTCTTTTACAAGTGCTTCATCGACAACTATCTTCTCTCCACTGTGCTCATCTGCGAAGAAGCTAATCTCTTCTAAAATACGCTCCATAACAGTGTGTAGACGTCTCGCTCCAATATCTTCTGTTTTTTCATTGGCTTGTAGTGAATAAGAAGAGATGGCTCTTAGAGCAGACTCCTCAAATACAAGATCCACATCTTCTACCCTTAAGAGTGCTTTATACTGCTTAATAAGTGAATTATTTGGTTCAGTCAAAATACGATAAAGCGTCTCTTCATCTAAACTATCAAGCTCTACGCGCAACGGAAAACGCCCTTGAAGCTCGGGCATTAAGTCACTGGGCTTTGAGACATGAAACGCCCCCGCAGCGATAAACAAGATATGGTCTGTTTTAACCATACCGAGTTTGGTATGTACAGTGGAACCCTCTACAATAGGAAGCAAATCACGCTGCACACCCTCTTTACTTGGGTCTTGTCTGCCTTGTGAATTGCTTGAGACGGCTACTTTGTCTATCTCATCCAAAAAGACAATACCGCCTTTTTCTACTTTTTCAAGTGCCAACGCCTTTAGCGACTCTTCATCAAGTAACTCTTCGCTTGCCTCTTGCTCTAAGATTTTTTTGGCATCTTTAACTGTCACTTCCTTCTCTGGACCTTTTTTACCCATACCACCAAGCACCTTGACGATACTCTCTTGTACCTGTATCATCTGTGGAGGAAGTCCATCTTCTGGCATTTGAGGGGTATTTGGTACATTTACTTTCACTTTCAAATGGTCAAGCTCACCTTTGGCAAACCTCTCTTGCATACGTGCAAAACTGGCATCATACTCAGCTTTTTTCTGTTCACTCGCTCCAGCAGGAAGCGGAGGAAGCAGTTTCTCTATAATCTTATTCTCTATATAGTTTGCTATCTTCTCTTTGTTCTTCTCGTTTTCACTCTCACGCACTATCTGCAAAGATGTCACTGCCAAATCGCGTATCATAGACTCAACATCACGTCCTACAAAACCTACCTCTGTGTATTTACTCGCTTCCACTTTGATAAACGGTAAATTCATCATCTTAGCCAAACGTCTGGCTATCTCTGTTTTCCCTACACCTGTACTCCCTATCATCAATATATTCTTAGGCGTCACATCTTGTTGCATCTCTTCACTAAGCTGCATACGTCTATAGCGGTTTCGCAGTGCTACAGCGATTGTCTTTTTTGCATCATTTTGACCTATGACATATTTATCTAGGTAACCTACTATCTCTTTGGGGGTTAAGTTCTCTAACACTATCTTTCCTTTGTAGGGTGGGCATCCTGCCCACCAAATAATTTTTTCTACAAGGTGGGCAGGAATGCCCACCCTACAGTTCTAACAATTTAATATTTTTATTGGTATAGATACAGATATCACCTGCAATTTCAAGTGACTTTTTAACTAACTCTTTAGGTTCTAAGTTGGCATGTCTATCCAATGCACGTGCAGCTGCAATAGCATAGTTTCCACCAGAACCAATCGCTGCAATTTTACCATCTTCAGGCTCTACCACATCACCTGTACCTGAGAGGATAAAAATATGCTCTTGGTTAAGCACTATCATCATCGCTTCAAGCTGACGAAGATGTTTATCTTTTCGCCACATTTTTGAAAAACCTATGACTGATTTAAACAAATCACCCTTTTTTTCCGCCAGTATCGTCTCAAACATATCAAAAAGGTTAAACGCATCTGCTGTACTTCCGGCAAAACCTGCAAGTACCTCACCATTATGAAGCGTACGTATTTTGGTTGCATTGCCTTTAAGGACTGTATCACCAAAACTTACCTGTCCATCACCACCAATAACAGCCTTTCCATCCGCCTTATAGCCCAATATCGTCGTTGCATGAAACATTAGACTGCTACCACATTGACTTTGAGTGTGGCATGAATACCATGTCCTAGTTTGATATCTATAGGGTGTACACCTTCTGATTTTAGGGCTTTTTTGAGGTTAATATGTTTCTTGTCTACCTTAATCTTGAGCTGCTTGGCAATCGCTTCAGCGATATCTGCGTTTCCAACTGACCCCTTAATCCCTACTGGTGCTTTGGTTTTTTCTATCTTTATTTCAGACTTTTCAAGGGTTATTTTTTCTGTTTCAAGGCGGGCAAGTTCCTCTTTAAGCTCCTGTGCTTTACGTGCCTGTTCTGCTTGCCAGTTTTCTACGACATCAGGTGTTGCCAGTTTGGCCAAACCTTTTGCTATCAAAAAATTCTGACCATAGCCATCTTTTACCTCTTTGATTTCACCTGCTTTACCCAGTGTTTTAACGTCTTTTATTAAGAGTACTTTCATTGTTTTACCTTACTTAGTTTTATATATTGTTATGATTTTAACAAAATTATGCCAAATTATACTACTGCTAAGGTAAACAGTGGTAAAAATAAAGCCTTTTTTCTATATATTTTACATTATAAATGTATTTTTCATAAGAATAAGAGACAAATATTTTATACAAAAATGTTATAATGATTATAATTTTTAAAAGAGGATTTCCATGAGATTATACTATCTGTTATCTATCTTGCTGATTATCTCTTTTCAGGGGTGTAGCACCAATCAAATAACTATTTCATCAAAAAAGACTCTTCAAGTAGAGACAAAAAAAGAGTCAGAAGAAGATACAGAAAATTTTGATGACGAATTTACACAAGAGCAGGACACCGTAAAAGATGACCCACTCTCTGGCTATAATCGTTTTATGACATCATTCAATGACACACTTTTTATCTACCTTGCCGACCCCATTTCAAAAGGTTATGCCACTGTTTTTCCTGAAGTCTTACGTCTTGGTATCTCCAACTTTATACACAATATAGAGTTTCCTATACGCTTTACCAACACGCTCTTGCAAGGTAAACTACAATACAGTGCAGATGAGTTAGAACGCTTTATTGCCAATAGTACTCTAGGTATAGGTGGTATCTTTAACCCCGCTTCGACTATCATGCATATACCTGCACACAATGAAGATTTTGGACAGACACTTGGATATTATGGTGTAGGAGCAGGATACCATGTGGTCTTACCTTTTATAGGCCCCTCCAATATACGTGATATCATTGGATTGGTAGGTGATGGCTATCTCTCACCATTAATGTATGACAAGGCACTAAAAGAGCTAAGGATACCCCAAAACTATCTACAATCTGCGGGAATTTATGGTTTTAAAATGGTTAACAAAAATGCGTTACACTTAGGTGCATACGAAAGTCTAAAAAAAGATGCCATAGATCTCTATCCATTTTTAAGAGATATCTATGAACAAAAACGTACTTCTGAGATAGAAGAATAAGGAGAGAAGATGTTTAAAAAATTATTGTTGCTACTTGCAATCATAGTAGTAGGTGCCCATGCCATAGAAGAGCAAAATATCCAATCGGTCATGGCACAAAAAACCAAACAGATGACAAAAATACTCAAAGACAAATCACTCTCCATGCGAGAGAAAGAGAAGAGATGTATCAAGATTGTTGACCCTGTTTTTTCCTATAAGACTATGGCAAAAATCGCCTTAGGCAAAGAGTGGAAAAAACTAAGCAAAGCGGAGAAAGAGACATTTACAAAACGGTTTGAAAAAAAGATGAAACACTCCTATATTGATAAGCTTAAACTCTACAAAAACCAAAAAGTCGTTGTAGAAGCTCCTAAAAAGGTGAAAAAAAACCGTATTAAACTGACAACAAAAATTATCGGCAACAATGAAACCTATAAAATAGTGAACTCTTTTTTCAAGAAAAAACATACCAATCAATGGTATATCTATGATGTCAACCTTGCAGGTGTAAGTGTGATGCAGACATACCGCAAACAGTTCGCTGCGTTTTTAAAAACCAAATCTTTTCAAGCACTTCTTGACTCACTCAAAATCTAATGAGTGGGTACTAACTTTATGCAAAAACTCTATCAACATTTTATTTTAAAATATCCTCTTCTTGTTTCAATACTCATCCTTCTGTTTATTGGTGGATTTGGCACCAATGTCACAAAATTAGAGATAGATGCAAGTGCCGAGACACTGCTACTTGATGGTGATAAAGATTTGGCTTTTTTACGTACTATAGAGAAAAGATTTACCACTGATGATATATTGGTACTCGCCTACAAACCCAAAGATGCACTCTTAAGCAACAAAAGTCTCTCAACCCTTAATGCTTTAACCCACGACCTCGAAGCACTTCCTATGGTTACCTCAGTGGACTCTTTGCTCAATGTGCCACTGCTCTACTCTCCATTGACCGATATGGACTCTTTGTTGCACCACACACGAACACTGCAAACCGACGAGATAAACAAAACATTGGCAAAACATGAATTTTTAACCAGTCCTCTCTACAAAGACAGTTTAGTCAATAAAACATTTACCATCTCTTCAGTGGTGATACACCTTGCAAAAGATACACAATATGACACATTGCAAGCCCAAAGAAAAGCACTTTTAGCAAAAAAACATACCCATACACTCACCCAAAAAGAAGAGCAAACACTTCAAGAGGTCAATAAAAAATTTAAACAACACAGAGATATACAACGCAAAAAGGTAAATGAGAATATACATAACATTCGCCACATCATTCAAAAATACCAAAACAGTGCCACACTCTATCTGGGTGGTGTACAGATGATAGCCAACGATATTGTGGACTATGTCAAGAGTGACCTTGCCACCTATGGCAGCATCTTGATACTCTTGCTTATTGTTGTATTGGGCATTGTCTTCAAAAAACCACGATGGGTCTTTGTCCCAATTCTTATCTGTACACTCTCTGTGGTTGCTATTACCTCTTTATTGGGCTATTGGGGCTGGGAGATTACAATTATCTCATCTAACTTTATTGCCTTGCAACTGATTATTACTATCTCTATTATTTTGCATCTTATTGTGCGACATGAAGAGCTTCTAAGCAGATACCCTCACGCCTCTAAAAAACGTATGATTCTTCTTACGATGCTCTCTAAAGCAACCCCTACATTTTTTGCCATTATCACAACCATTGCAGGTTTTTCATCGCTTCTTTTTTCACATATTTATCCTGTCATCAATCTAGGCTGGATGATGTCAGCAGGGATTGTTTTGTCATTCCTTATCTCGTTTATTCTCTTTCCTGCTCTTGTAATGCTTTTACCAAAAACAAAACCTACAGCACCCACAAAACAGACATTTACTCTCTCAAAGTTTACAACCAAAATTGTCAAACATGATAAAAAAGCTATCTATATCACCACACTTCTTTTGGTACTCTTTAGTCTTACTGGTGCATCCAGACTTATTGTGGAGAACTCTTTTATTAACTATTTTAAAAAAGATACCCATATCTATCAAGGGATGAAAATCATCGACCAAGAGCTAGGTGGTACCACGCCACTGGATGTAGTGCTTACCTTTTCTGAAGAGCCTCCTGCTGCAAGCTCCAGTGTAGATGAGAGTGAGGAGGAGGACTCCTTTGATGATGAGTTTGATGACACCTCCAATCAAGAGCAGTACTGGTTTACAGATGAAAAAATTGCTATTATTCATCAAGTCCACGACTACCTTTATGGGCTTAAAGATACAGGAGATGTACGCTCTTTTGCTACACTGCTTGATACAGGGAAAATTCTCAACAAAAACAAGCCGCTAGACAGCATAGAGATAGCCCTGCTTTACAATAAACTTCCACAAAAATACAAAGAGATTATCCTCTCTCCGTATGTCAATATTGCTCACAATCAAGTACGTTTTTCAGCACGTATCAAAGACTCCAATGAGGGGCTAAGACGAAATGATTTACTACAAAAAATCAAAGCACATCTTCATGCAACACTCAACCCTGATGTTGTCCAGTTTAGACTTACCAACCTTATGGTGATCTACAACAATATGCTTCAGTCTCTCTTTCAATCCCAAATTACGACACTGAGCTTTGTACTGCTCATTCTCTCTTTGATGTTTCTTGTACTCTTTCGCTCATTTGCCCTTACGCTTGTTGCATTAGGGGTCAATATGGTACCTATTGGTATTATCTTTGGTTTTATGGGGTGGCTTCAGATACCACTGGATATTATGACCATTACCATTGCCGCCATTGCTATGGGGATAGGGGTAGATGATACCATTCACTATATTCACCGTTTTAAAGAGGAGTTACACAAAGGTGCAGACTATTTTAGTGCCATAGAGCAGACCAATGAGAGTCTTGGAAATGCCATAATCTATACCTCTGCAACCGTTATTATCGGTTTTTCCATTTTAACACTCTCCAATTTGATACCCACTATCTATTTTGGGTTACTGACCATGCTTGTGATGGCAGCAGCACTTATCTCCAATCTTATTTTGCTTCCTAAACTTCTTTTATTCATACAACCATTAGCAAAAAATGATACAATCAACAAAAATTAATCTATGGACAGAATACAATGTTTCAAAACTTTCACATTAACAATTTAGAGACTTTTCCAAAAGAGCTTGATACTCTTTTAAATCATCAACGTACAATCATTGCTACCATCACACAATCAGAAGATACCAGCTACGAAAAAGTCCTTAAACCTCTACAGGATTTAGATGAGGAGCTAGGGCTCTTCTTTACCCCACTTTCTCACCTTAACTCTGTCATGAACTCAGAAGAGACACAAAAGGCGTATGAGGCATCACTGCCCCTACTCTCTAAATTTAGCTCAGAGATGGCACAAAATGTTGAGCTGTTTCAAAAAATAGAACACATCAAAGCCCACTCAGAAGAGGCAAAAACAGTCATCTCTCATGAGATTAGAGATTTTGTACTCTCTGGAATCAATCTTCCTGCAACAGAAAAAAAACGTATAGAAGAGATCAATCTCAAACTCTCCGAACTCTCTAACACCTTCTCTCAAAACCTGCTTGATGCCACCAATGCCTATGAGCTTATTATCGAAGATGCCAAAGATGTAAAGGGGATGCCAGACTCCGACATTGAGGCAGCCAAAGAAGAGAAAGAGGGCAAAACGCTCTATAGGTTTACACTGCAAATGCCAAGCTACTTAGCCTACATGACCTACGGACCAAACCGAGAGTATAGAAAAGAGCTCTCAAAAGCGTATAGTACAAGAGCACCACAAAATGCAGAGGTTATTGACCAAATTTTAGCCCTTAAAAATGAAAAAGCAAAACTGCTTGGGTTTAATAACTATGCGCACTATGCACTTGAGACAAGAGATGCCAGCTCAGAAGAAGATGTCATTGGTTTTTTAAACGATTTGGCTGATGCTGCCTTGCCACAGGCCAAAAATGAACTCTCCGAACTCAAAGCTTTTGCCCAAAAAACTGATGGCATTACAGATTTTTCAGGCTACGATGTGGGCTACTACTCAGAAAAACTCAAAAAAGAGAAGTTTAACTTTGATGACACAATGACCAAACCTTATTTTGTACAAGAAAAAGTCCTCAATGGACTCCTTAAAATTGCCTCAGAACTCTTTAGTGTAACATTTAAACCTGTAGATGTGCCCACATGGCACGAATGCGTCAAAGCCTTTGATATTTTTGAAGATGACACTCTCTCTGGGCGTATCTACTTTGACCTTGAGGCACGTAAAGAGAAGCGTGGTGGAGCATGGATGCATGACTGGGAGACGCACTATGTAGATAGCAAAGGCAAAACACACCTTGCCTCTGCTTTTGTGGTATGCAACTTCTCACCTGCAACAGAGAGTACTCCCTCACTACTACGTCATGATGATGTAGTCACACTTTTCCACGAGATGGGACATGCGATTCATCACCTCTTTGGTAAATGTAAAGAGCGTTCAGTCAGTGGCATCAACGGTGTAGCATGGGATGTGGTGGAGTTTCCCTCACAATTTTTAGAGAACTTTGCTTACGAGCCTGCTATCTTGCAACGTTTTGGATTTCACTATGAAAGTGGTGAGCCTATCTCAGCAGAACTCATGGCAAAAATCAAAGAGACCAAAAACTATCAAGCAGCCCTAGGCATCTTGCGTCAGGTAGAGTTTTCACTCTTTGACTTCAAGCTCCATCAAAGTCTCTATCAAGGTGACGAGGTACAAGCACTGCTTGATAACATACGAACAAAAACATCTTTACTTCCTGTACCCAAATACAACAAATTCCAACATGGATTTGCACATATCTTTGCAGGAGGCTACGCAGCAGGGTACTACTCTTACAAATGGGCAGAAGTACTGAGTGCCGATGCCTTCTTCTCCTGTCTGGATGAAAAGTCAGGATTTAACAAAGAGGCAGCAAAAGGGTATAAGGAGCATATACTTGCCAACGGTGGTGCCAAAAAGATGTCAGAACTTTATCAGGAGTGGTTGGGTCGTAAGGCAGAGGTAAAAAGTCTTATTAAATTGTATGAAATTTCGT
>JALVXW010000241.1 GCA_027038155.1 Sulfurovum sp. | reverse complement strand
GGGTCATAGCAGACAGTATATTTGCCACCCTCATTGAGCTCCAATACCCCTTCTTTCTCTTCGCTTACAAGATTTTTTACCACACCTACAGAAGCAAAAGCTTTCTCTATAATCATATCTGACTGTACGTCGAGTTTGAGTTGGTCTTCGCCTGAAGAGTTTTCTGAGTCTGAGTAGCCCAGGTCTGAAGTTTTGATAGCCGTATCTATCTCAAAAGCAATCGCTTTGATGGTGTCAAAAATGGTAGTCATCTATATCTCCTTTGCGTGGGTCTCTATCCACTCAATAATTTGTGTTGTGTTGTTAAGGTCAAGCAGGGTGATCTGTTTGGGTATATTGTAGTCTGAAAGTGTGATGCTCTCATCTGTAGCGATGGCTTCTGAACACTCAAAGTAGCTCTCATCTATTGTATCTCTAAAGATGGCTATACGAGGCAGCGGAAGTGTCTTTAACCCCTCAACCAGTAAAATGTCAAAATCGTTAATCATTGAGACTATCTCATCAAGGCTCTTTTCACGCTTAGAGAAGTAGGTTGTCCGCGTAGGAGAAGTAACAACCACTTCGGCACCTGTTTTGCTAAACTTGTCACTGTCTTTTCCTACTACATCAAAGTGTGCTTTGTCTTTGGGGTCATTTTTGATAATGGCAACTTTACGTTTGGTTATCAATATTTTAGCCACTTTTTCAACAAGTGTGGTTTTGCCACTGTTAGATGGCCCTGTAAATGCTACAGCAAATCTTTTACGCACAGTTTTTCCTTAAATAAATAGTGTAGAAATTATACTTAAATGTTTATTGAAACTATGTTAAACTGTTGTTTAATTAAAGGAGTGTTTAGGATGAACTTGTATAGAAAACTGTTTTTGGGCTTTAGTGTTGTGGTGCTCATTGTAGGTTGCTCTTCCAAGGAGGAGCAAAACCTGATGAAAAACTTTAGGGCCGATATGTCATACCATAAACAGTTACAACAGACAGAAAAAGCAGAACTAAGAGATGTAAACGGATCGATTGTTGCATTTTTGACAGCTACCTATCTCTATACTCCCAGTGCCAATAAGCATGATAGACGTGATGAGAAGTTTATTGTAGGTGTAGAGTTTGAAGAGCCAGAGACAAACAGTATTCAATTTAAAAATAGAGACGATATCAACAGTACCCATCTGTATAGTGTAACACTAGAAGACAAAGATGCACTTCATGTCAAAAAGCTCTCCCCTTCCAGCAAAAAGCTAAAAGATATCCCTTTTGTCACAGAGTGGGGTGAGTATTTTGAGGTGACATATCCACATATTAGTAGCAAAAGACTCTCTTTGGTGTTTAAAAATCAAGTAGCAGGAAGTGCTCGTCTAAACTTTTCCAAAGTCGCAAGGTTTGTCTATTCAAACAAAGCCTTTTAGGAGAGCTCTACGGTGTAGCTTTTCTAAATTTATCTGTCTTTTCAGGGGTTGCCAAGATGCGTAGTAGTGGGAAAATACGTGTTTTAACCCCTAGTTTGTTGAGATAGATAATATAGTTGGCAAAAACTTTTTTGCCATACTCTCTGGTCTCTTCATTTTTCATCGTCTCCATACTCATGTAGGGCTCGTAAGCCCCTTTTCTAAAATGGTTTTGAATGTATCGTTTGGTAAAGCCTATGCCTCCATTATAGGCATAGGCGATAAAGAGTGGATGGTGAAGATAGGTTGTAAGATAATCAAGATGTGTATTGGCATACTCTATGGCCTTATAGGGGTTAAATATCTCATCAAGGTCTATCTTTTCTCCTTTTTGTTTGGCAATATGTCTAATGAGAAATGGCATAAACTGCATCATGCCCAGAGCAAAAGAGCGTGAGACAGATGCAGGCACAAAACGGCTCTCTTGACGAGCAATTGCATAGATGAGTGCTTGTCTTTTTTTGGGCATCTCTTTGAGTGCATCACGATAAGGCATAGGAAAATAGATATCTTTAAATTTACTTGCTTT
>JALVXW010000240.1 GCA_027038155.1 Sulfurovum sp. | reverse complement strand
TTGTGCTCTTTGGTATGTTTTGCTTTTGACAAATCATCTAAAAGTTGTTTGGTTGTATAGTTCCCCTCTATCTCTCCACGTTCTATTGCCGAAACTATCGTTTCGCTCTTCGTACCCAAATAGAAACCCAAACCAACAAATATCAGCATTAAAAGCAGTGTAAAAAAGAGTAAAAAATCTCTTTTTCTGTTTTTACGCTTTTTACTTTTACGTTTTTTACGCTTAGATGTTCTCTTCTTTGCAACAGACCTCTTTTTGGTAGTTGTTTTTGATGTAGAAGTAGATTTCTTTTTTTTAGGTTGTGCGGCCATAGAGTTCACTCATTTTAGATTTTAGATATTATAGCGGTAGAAGTAAACATTAAAAATTAAAAAATAAAAAATTTGAATGTGTTTAAGTAAAAGAAGCTGCAACGAACAAAAAATTTTGAGTTAGTTTGTAGTAAATTTGGAGGGAATTTGTGCGGGAGAGGCTACATATAGTAGCTGACCGAACACATCCTCCAAAGATACTGTGAAATCACTAAAAAGTTTAGTTAGTTTCCTGATTAACGATTTTGTTGGCACTAATCCATGGCATCATCTCACGCAATTTATTACCTGTTTTTGTAATAAGTTTCTCTTTGTCATTGTTTCTTTCAGCATTCATACGTGGGTATCCTGCTTGACCTTCCAGGATGAAGTCTTTTGCAAATCTACCATCTTGAATCTCTTTTAAAATCTCTTTCATCGCCTCTTTAGACTGCTCATTAATAACTCTTTTACCTGAAACATAGTCGCCATACTCAGCAGTGTTTGAGATAGAGTATCTCATATCTGCGATACCGCCCTCAAACATAAGGTCAACGATAAGTTTAAGCTCATGAAGACACTCAAAATATGCCATCTCTGGTGCATACCCTGCTTCTGTAAGCGTTTCGAAACCAGCTTGAACCAATGAAGATACACCACCACAAAGTACTGCCTGCTCACCAAATAGGTCTGTTTCTGTCTCATCTTTAAATGTAGTTTCGATAATTGCTGTTCTACCACCACCGATAGCCGATGCATAAGAGAGTGCCAGCTCTTTTGTTGTACCACTTGGGTCTTGACCCACAGCGATAAGGTCTGGAATACCACCACCTCTTACAAACTCAGAACGTACAGTATGCCCAGGAGCTTTTGGGGCAATCATCGTAACATTAATGTCTTTTCTTGGATTAATTCTGTTGTAGTGAATGTTAAATCCGTGACCAAATGCAATTGTTGCACCCTCTTTGAGGTTTGGCTCAATTTCATTTTCATAAATCTCTTTTTGATTCTCGTCTGGAAGAAGAATCATAACCACGTCCGCTTTCGCCGATGCTTCTGCTACAGTAAGTGTCTCAAAACCTTTAGCAATGGCTTTGCTCCATGAAGAACCCTCTGGTCTGAGACCAATCACCACTTCAACACCAGAATCTCTAAGGTTTTCTGCATGTGCGTGCCCTTGGCTTCCAAAACCAATCATTGCTACTGTTTTAGATTTGATGATATTAATATCACAATCTTTATCATAATATACATTTAAAGTTGACATCTGTTTATCCTTGCGTAATTTAATAAATTTCGCGATTATACCCAAATGTTACTTATTATCTTTCCTTTTTAGACTATTAACTTTTTATGCTATAATAGTTTCAACTCAATAAAGGAGTCTGCGTGATTGCATTTTTAAACGAAACTGTTTTATGGTGGCACTGGATAGTCTTTGGGATTATACTGCTTATCATTGAGATGGGTACAGGTACATTCTTTATACTTGGGCTTGGTGTTGCTGCCATTGTAGTAGGGTTGGTTGATGTACTCTTTGACACCTCTTTTACTGTAGAATTAAGTATTTGGATGGTACTTTCTATTCTTGCTATTGCTGCATGGTTTAAGTGGTTTAAAGAGCCTCACATCACCGACAGTGGGCAGTCAAACTACCGCTTAGACACACTAGGTACAGTACT
>JALVXW010000239.1 GCA_027038155.1 Sulfurovum sp. | reverse complement strand
CCAAGGATGCGAAACCTACACCTACGACAACAACGGCAACAGAGCCTCAGCCACCATCAACGGAGTCACCACCACAGCCAGCTACACCCTAGATGACCAACTGGTGGTCTATGGAGACAATACCTACCGCTACGATGATGACGGTTACCTAAAAACAAAAACTACCCCAGAAGGCACCACCACCTACAACTACGGAACATTAGGAGAACTCAAAGAGGTTACCATCCCTACAAAAACCATCACCTACAAACACAACGCCCTTAACCAAAGGGTAGCTAAACTTGTAAATGGTGAAGTGGTAGAGAAGTACCTTTGGGCTAACCTTACTACACTGTTAGCCATTTATGATAAAGATGATAACCTTGTTCAGAGATTTGAGTATGCTGACCAAAGAATGCCAGTAGCTATGACTATGGGAGCTACGAAGTATTACTTGCATTATGACCAAGTGGGTAGCCTACGAGCTGTGACAGACTCTAGTCATAACACCGTCAAAGAGATAACTTATGATACATTTGGTAATATACTAAACGATACCAACCCTAACTTTAAAGTACCGTTTGGGTTTGCTGGTGGACTCTACGACCACGATACTAAGCTGACACGCTTTGGGTATAGGGATTATGATGCGTTTACTGGGAAGTGGACGGCTAAGGATCCTATTGGGTTTGATGGTGGGGATAGTAATTTTTATGGGTATGTGCTTGGGGATCCTGTGGATTGGATTGACCCAATAGGATTATTTACTAATAATAGTTCAAAGCCTGTTGAAATAAGAGATGAAAATGGTAAGTATCGTGTAGTGCTTCCTGGAAAATCTTATGATGGAGAAATAGATGGCTTTAGAGTTCCTGTATGGGGTTATGATTGGATGAAGGTTCCTGACCCAGCAGGAGAAAGCTGCAATATTAATGCAGATGGAACACCAGATGTACCTTGGTATATACCAGAATTTTATATTCCTATACATAGAATGCCAGGCAGAAAGCCTTTGGATTACAATTGGGATAGAGGAGGGTGGTTTTAGTGGAAGAAAAATATAGTAAAAAAATAAGTATGCTTATTGTTAAGTATACTTTTAAAACAATAATATTTTTTTTCTTATTGATAGCACTTTTGTTGTTGTATAATGTTGGCATAGTGTCCTTTGGAAGATTGTCGGACAAGGTTAATCAGCAAAGTATATCACTTATTAAATTGGGCATGAGCAAATGTGATGTAATTAATATTTTAGGTGCACCGTTAAATACTAAACAGTCATGCATAATGTCTGCAGAAAAAAAAGTTGATCCTAAAAGTATAGTAATGACTTATGAATATAGTAAGCCAGGAGTTTTATGGGGTATAGAGATTGCTGTTGGTTTTCATAATAATAAAGTTATATATGTGAATATGCAAGAAGGTGATGCTAATTTTTTTGTTTATGATACTCAACACATTGATAAGGAAATTAATTTGGAGGTTTATAATAGAATTATACCTTTAAGAAGTAAAAAGTAAAGGCGTATAGTAGGGGGCAGTAGGGGGGGGTCAGGTGATGCTAATGCTATTATACTCCAACCCCAAAGCAAACCTACGCTAAAATAACCCATGTCACACAACCCAAAACTCACAGCAAAAACCACCACCATCACCTACCCCAACACCACCACAGAGCACTTTAGTTATGACAATAATGGTAATCTTCTGAGTAGAACAGTACCTACCCCAGCAGAGCATACCTTTGGCTACAATGGTGGCAACCTAAGAGCAAGCAACACAAGCCCACTGAATAAACAAACCACCTACAGCTACGATAAGAGTAAACACCTTACAGGTATCACAAAGCCTAGTGGTAAAACCATCACCTATACCTACACCAACGGAAGACTAGACAGTACCCAAACAGCTGAAGCCACCACCACCTACAGCTACCTCTTCGCCAACAAAGTAGGAAGCATCACCAAAGGAGGTGAAAAGTTTACTTTCACCTACGATG
>JALVXW010000238.1 GCA_027038155.1 Sulfurovum sp. | reverse complement strand
GACCAAAGTATTTGGATTACAGCAGGTATTCATATTAGATTTACACCTTTATGTTATAATTTATCTCATCATTCCAAATTTGGGACATTTTACATAAAGGGCATCCACGCTATGAAAAAACAACTACTCTTTATACTCCTTTTGCTTTTGAGTTTTTCTCATGCCAAAATGGTCAATGCCATTGCTATCGTTGTAGATGGTGAGCCTATTACCACAGCTGAGATACGTGCTATTGAGCAACAGTATGGGGTATCGAACAAAGAGGCACGAGAACTGCTGATACAAGACAGGCTGCAAAAGTCTGCGATGAAAGGGGTTATTGTTGAAGAGTCCCTTATCGATAATAAAATTGCTGCTATCGCTGCCCAAAATCACCTAAGTGTGCCTCAGATGCAACGCATTTTAAAGTCTCAGGGCACCTCATGGAGTGCCTATCGTTCCAGTGTACGAGATGCACTGAAAAAAGAGAAGTTTTTTCGTGAGCATGTCATTCAAAGTATCCCTGAGCCTAATGAAGATGAGCTTAAACTCTATTACCAAACGCACAAACAGGCATTTTTTATCCCCAAAACGATACAGATGATAGAGTATAGTGCACAAACAGAACAGAAGATGAAACAATTTCTACGCACCAAACGCAAAAATGGCATACATAGCAAAAGCATCACCAAAAAAACCACCTCGCTCAACCCTGCACTTTTAGGAACATTGCTTGCCACTCCCAATGGAAGCTATACCCCTCCTTTTAATGCAGGGGATAGATATATCGCCTACAAAGTGCTCTCAAAAAATGGTAAAAAAAGTCTCTCCTTTGAAGAGGCAAAAGGGGCAGTCATCGCACGATGGAAACAAGACCAACAGGCCCAGGCCCTCAAAAACTACTTTGCAAAAATAAAAACCAATGCCGATGTGCAAATATTAAGATAAGGAAACACCGTGGGATTAAAATCCGATAAATGGATACGTGAAAAGTCACTCAACGAAGAGATGATTACCCCTTTTTGTGAGGGACTTGTAGGGGAGGGTGTGGTCTCGTATGGACTGAGCTCTTATGGCTACGACATTCGTGTAACAGATGAGTTTAAAATCTTTACCAACATCAATGCAGAGGTCGTTGATCCCAAAGATTTTAACGAAAACAATGTGGTGGATTTTAAAGGCGATATCTGTATTGTGCCTCCTAACTCTTTTGCATTGGCCAGAACCGTAGAGTACTTTAAGATGCCAAAAGATACCTTGGCTATCTGTCTGGGCAAGAGCACCTATGCACGGTGTGGCATCATTGTCAATGTCACACCGTTTGAGCCAGGATTTGAAGGGCACATTACCATTGAAATCTCCAATACCACGCCACTTCCTGCCAAAATTTATGCCAATGAAGGCATTGCACAAGTACTCTTTTTGCAAGGAGATGAAGCGTGTGAGACCACCTATGCAGACAGAAGTGGCAAATACCAAAGCCAAACAGGGATTACCCTGCCTCGGATACTAAAGGGAATCTCTAAAGAAGAGTGAGTATAATACCTTATCTCAATATAAAAGGATATAGAACATGGGAATGTTTGATTTTTTAAGCAGTGCAGGTAAAAAACTGCTCGGTAAAGGCGACGATAGCGAAGCGATCAAAAATGAGATAGAATCAAGTTTTGAAACACTGCCCGTACAGGGATTGTTTGTGGAAGTAGAGGGTGATACCGTTACTTTGGGCGGACTGGCTACAGACAATGCCACCAAAGAGAAAGCCATACTCATTGCAGGAAATGTAGAGGGCATCTCTAAAGTCAATGCAGATCAACTGGTTACACTGACACAGGTAGAAGAGGAGAATGTTGAAACACAAGAGGTATTTGAGCCTGTGTTTTATACCATTAAAAAAGGAGATACCCTTTGGGCTATCGCTTCAGAGTTCTATGGAAACGGAAGCAAATATCCACTGATTGTAGAGGCAAACCTTGAAGTCATTAAAGATGCCGATAAAATCTATCCAGGACAAGCCATTCGCATTCCTGAACTTCTTGCATAAGACAAAACTCCCTCTTTTATGAGGGACAAATGATACACCTCTCTTAAATTTATACGATTTTCTCTTTTCTCATAGCCGTTTACATACATTTGTGCTACAATTCAAAAAAATCTCTATCTATAAAGTAAGTAAACTATGAAAAATTTAATTATCGTTGAGTCACCTGCAAAAGCACGTACTATTACCAACTTCTTAGGCAAAGGCTACAAAGTCATCGCCTCAAAAGGGCATATACGTGACCTGCCCAAAAGTACCTTTGGTATCACCATAGATGATAAAACAGGAGACCTAATACCCAAATACTCTATTCCTAGAGATGCCAGCTCAACAGTAAAAGAGCTGAAAAAACTGGCAAAAGAGGCTCAGACTGTCTATATCGCAACCGATGAGGACCGCGAAGGAGAAGCGATAGGATACCACATCGCCAAAGCCATTGGTAAAGAGCCTACAGAGCTGCCACGTATTGTCTTTCATGAGATTACCAAATCTGCTATACAGCATGCCCTAGAGACCCCACGTAAAATTGATATGGACTCAGTAGATGCCCAACAGACAAGACGGATACTAGACCGTATTGTAGGGTACAAGCTCTCTCCTTTGCTTGCAAACAAGATACAAAAAGGGCTGAGTGCAGGAAGAGTACAGAGCTCTACACTCAAACTTGTGGTAGATAAAGAGCGTGAGATTAAAGCATTTAAACCCGAAGAGTACTGGACAATAGATGCGCACTTTGAAAAAAATATAGAAGCAGGCATCTATGACTATAATGGGCTCAAAATAGACAAACTTACCATTAAAAATAAAGCAGATGCTACCGAGATAGTTACTGCTGCAAAAAATGAATCTTTTCATGTAGCCTCTATAGAAAAGACCAAACGTAAAACAAAGACACCCCCACCTTTTATGACCTCTACTTTGCAA
The DNA here is from genome assembly GCA_027038155.1 of Sulfurovum sp. Taxonomy (GTDB): domain Bacteria; phylum Campylobacterota; class Campylobacteria; order Campylobacterales; family Sulfurovaceae; genus Sulfurovum. Next base: position 5,947 of record JALVXW010000238.1, on the reverse strand, counting down.
CAGGCGGCGTCAACACAACTGGGATTCTCTCCTAAAAAAACAATGATGGTCGCACAAAAACTCTACGAAGGGGTCAAGACAGATCAAGGAACCATGGGGGTGATTACCTACATGAGAACAGACTCAATGAACCTTGCGAAAGAGGCAGTAGAGGCAGCACGAAACTACATCAAAACGCACTATGGAGACAGATACCTTCCAAACAAAGCAAAAAGCTATGTCACAAAATCCAAAGGGGCACAAGAGGCCCATGAGGCTATCCGTCCTACAATGGTTGATTTTGATGCAAAAAAAGCAGCCGATTATCTCTCTGTGGATGAACTTAAACTCTATAGACTTATCTATAACCGTTTCTTGGCTTGTCAGATGACAGAGGCAGAGCTGGAGTCACAAACCATTCTCTTTAAAGGAGAGACCTGTACCTTTAAAGCAAGTGGAAGAAAACTGCTTTTTGATGGTTTCTATAAGGTGACTGGGCATGGCGACAAAGATAAACTACTTCCTAATCTTACCAAAGGGCAGGCCGTAAGCCTTGATGAGATCAAACAAGAGCAACACTTTACAGAGCCTCCTGCACGCTACAATGAAGCGAGTCTTATTAAAAAGCTAGAGTCTTTGGGTATTGGTCGTCCTAGTACCTACGCCCCTACAATTACCACACTGCAAACACGTAAATATATTGAACTAGAGAAAAAACGTATCCATCCTACAGAGATTGCCTTTACTGTTACAGAGATGTTGGAAAAACACTTTCCTGAGATCGTGGACTCCAACTTTACAGCAAATATGGAAGAGATGCTCGATGAAGTAGCAGAGGGCAAAACCTCTTGGCAGACCATACTCAAAGCATTTTATACACCATTTTTACAAAAAATAGAAGAGGGAAAAAAGAGCATCAAGTCTCTTAAGGTAGCTATCCCTACAGGAGAAGATTGTCCTAAATGCGGATCAGAACTTCTTTTGCGTAAAGGGCGTTATGGTGAATTTATCGCCTGTTCCAACTTCCCCAAATGCAAATATACAAAAAACAGTGACGGCACAGAGAGAGAAGGACCGGAAGAGACCGATGAAAAATGTGAAAAATGTGGCTCTATGATGGTTATTAAAAATTCTAAACGTGGGAAGTTTCTTGCCTGTTCTGCCTACCCTAAATGTAAAAATGCCAAATCACTCGAACCTGCCAAAGAGCTTAGTGTTCCCTGTCCGGAGTGTGGAGGCAAACTTCAAGAGAGAGAAGGAAGACGTGGTAAATTTTTTGGATGTGTCAACTATCCGAAGTGTAAATTTATCGCCAACTTTGAACCTACCGACAAGAAGTGTCCAGAGTGTGACTACATTATGGGTAAAAAAATACTCAAAGCAGGTGAAATCTATGAGTGTTTTAAGTGTAAAACAAAAGTAAATGCCTAATGATGTCTAAACAAATCTTTCTCTGTGCTATCAACAACATTCTCTCAGGCACCTGCCTGGAAGATTGCAAATTTTGCACACAATCGGTACGCTACCATGCAGATATAGAGCGATACACCTATAAAAAGATTGACCAGATTGTGCAAGAAGCTAAAATTGCCAAAAGCCATGGTGCCTTAGGATACTGTTTGGTCACAGCAGGAAAAGGGCTAGATGACAAGAAGGTAGATTTTGTTGCACGTGCAGCACAGGCTATCAAAAAAGAGGTAGCCAATCTTACACTTATTGCCTGCAATGGTACTGCCAACAAAGAGCAACTTGGCTACCTTAAAGAGCATGGAATTGACAGTTACAACCATAACCTTGAAACCTCTGAGCGTTACTATGCAGCTATCTGCTCCACCCACTCTTGGGGTGAACGCTATGAGACGTGCAAAAATGTAAAATCTGTCGGTTTGACACTCTGTTCAGGTGGCATCTTTGGTATGGGGGAAGAGGAAGAAGATAGAGATGAACTTCTTAAATCCATTGCTTCACTCTCTCCCGAGTCCACTCCTCTTAACTTCTATCACCCCAACCCTGCACTACCTATTAAGAGAAGAAATATTGAACAAGATGAGGCGATTATTGTCATCAAACAGGCACGAAGACTTTTAGGAAAAGAGAGGCTACTTATGGTTGCAGGGGGGAGAGAACTCCTCTTCTCGGAGCAAGAAGAACGTATGTTTGAAGCAGGGGCAAATGCTATAGTCATTGGCAACTACCTTACAACCAAAGGTAACAAAGCCAGTGCAGATAAAGAGATGTTACGTACCTTAGGCTATGAGGTGGCCACACGTTGTGATACACACTAGCATCACCCTTATCCTTGTGCTCTCTGTACTGATTTGGGGAAGCCCCTTTGTGGCAAAAAGCTTACGATTGCCTATCCCTTCTGTAGAGATTATCCTTGGTTCTATTGTCGCCTATTTTGGATTGATTGGACACAATCAATATTTTGATTTAATTGCCGAAGTAGGGTTTTTATACCTTATGTTTTTAGCAGGGATGGAGGTTGATTTAAAGCAAATTACCAAAAGCCCTAAAATAGTGATTCAAAAATCTATACTCTTTTTGCTCCTTATGGTTCTTTTTTCCATAGGGTTTGGCATACTGTTTCATCTTCATACCATTGTCATTATCTCTATGCCTCTCATCTCTATAGGACTACTGGCTACACTCTCTAAAGTCTATGGAAAAGAGGAAAAATGGGTACAGTTAGCTTTTATTGCAGGTGTTTTGGGAGAGATATTGAGTATTGCTGCACTGACTATCTTTGATGCTGCCAGTACCACAGGATTTACAATGGAGCTTATAATGAAGATAAGCTACCTTTTGCTTTTTATCTTGGTTATTTTTATGCTTTATAAGTCACTGCATCTTCTTTTTTGGTGGTACCCTGAACTCAAAGGCATCTTAGTCCCCAAAGCAGATACCTCAGCACAAGATATCCGCCTCTCTATGTCGCTCTTTTTTATATTGATTGCAGTAATGCTCTCATTAGAGCTAGAACTTGCTTTGGGTGCCTTTATTGCAGGGATTGCTATTTCTGCTTTTTTCCATCATGAAAAAGCATTGGAAGAGAAGATGTCAAGTCTTGGATTTGGTTTTTTAGTGCCACTCTTTTTTATCCATACGGGAGCATCATTTGATCTTGATGCACTTCTTATGGATGGGGTTGTCTTGGGGGCATTACTCATTACCCTATTGATGTTAGCTTCAAGAGTATTAGCGGCACGCGTGTTAAAAAGTCTTTCAGGGTCGAAAGATGCACTATTGATTGCACTCTCACTCTCTATGCCACTCACACTCCTTGTAGCAGTTGCCACCATAGGATATGATACAGGACTTTTAGAGAAGTTAAACTATTATCAACTCATTTTAGCAAGCATCTTTGAAGTACTTCTCTCTATGATTTTTATTAAAATATTAGCAAAACAAAAAAAGAGTCACCCAAACCTCTAGAAGATAGAGGCAGAAGAACTGCTACTTCGCCTCTTCTCCCATCTCCAATACCGCTTTGGCAAACGCTTCATCCGCTTTACGCTTCTCTTCAAGTCTCTCTCGTGTGAGATTGATATCATCAATGCTTGTGCTTTCACTCTCTTGTATTTGCACAGGCTTTCCATTTACGGTCATAGATACTTTCCCTGCTGTCAAGTTTCCAGACATACCAATACTAAAATTTAAATTTGTATCAGGGACACCATTGTTTACAATATCTTCTACCAAATCAAATCCCAATCTTCTCATCTCTTCTGGATGCTCTTTGGCAAACTTATCTATCTCAGTTTTTGTTGCAGGCTTAAATGTTTTTAATAACTCCTCCACCTTTTTCTTCTTTTCACCAGAAAGTACACTCTCCATAGCTGAAGATTTCCCCATAATATACGCAAGAAGTGCAAATCCAACCTCTTTGTTCCCTGCAAGCATCTTTTGTGCCTCCTCTAAAGAAAAATTTGGATTATTTTTCTCTTTTAATAGATTTTCAAAAACCTCTTTAGCTTTCCCTTTTAGCATTGCACCTTTTTTATCTATTTTTGTATGGACAAGCATATCATAAAACTGGAATGTTGCAGGAAAATCTTTTTTTTCCTCCTCTTGTGCAATCCTCTCTGCTCTGGCTTTTTCGTATGCTTCAGAAACTTTTGCTTCTTCTGCTTTATTCTTAGAAATCTCTTCTACAGGTTTATTGGGAGCAACATTAACCTCTTTTGCAACGGGAGCAACAGAAACCTTCTGTACTGTAGGTTTTTTTGCCTCTTCCAGCTCTTTTGCCTTAGCAATTTTTTTTAACTTTGCCAGCAATGCTGTCTGTTCCTGATCTAATTTTTTAAAATTTGTATCCAATGCAAATGGATTCTCTACTGCATATACACCAACACACAACAATACCACACCTACCCATACATAGCGTTTCATCTTATCTCCTTTTAGCTATTATAACATACAATTTTTACTCTTTGGGCTCTAGCTGCTTTAGCTCAAAAAATATCTTTTGAAGTTTCTGATTTTCTGACATGATTGCTCTTTTTTCTTCTGTCAGACGCTCTTTTTTCTCTTTGAGTGCATTTAAAACACTCAAAGAGTTCTCTCCGTACATCAATACACCCACATAGATACCAAAAAGAAGAATACCCAGCATGGTTGCCAACAGTGTCTTTAGAGAAAACCCTGCTATCCCCTCCTCTTTTTCTCTTGTCACCTATGATATCCTACTTTGTAAAAAGTGTATTGCCAAGGTACTCAAACTGCCCCAGCTCTGCTTCTATCTCAAGAAGTCTGTTGTATTTGGCAATTCTATCACTTCTTGCGGTTGAACCTGTCTTAATCTCACCGGTGTTAAGAGCCACTGCAAAGTCTGCGATAAACGTATCTTCACTCTCGCCTGAGCGGTGACTCATCACACAGGTATATCCACTTCTTTGTGCTAGACGTACCGTCTGCATTGTCTCACTTACGGTACCAATTTGGTTTGGTTTAATCAAGATAGAGTTGGCTATATCTTTCTCAATCCCCTCTGCCAAGATAGCCACATTGGTAACAAAAAGGTCATCACCAACAAGCTGTACTTTGTCTCCCAATACCTCTGTAAGGTGTTTCCATCCCTCCCAGTCATCTTCACTGAGTCCATCTTCTATGGAGACAATAGGGTACTTCTTGCACATATCAGCATAGTAGGCGGTAAGCTCGGCTGAAGTAAGCTCTCTGTTTTCAGACTTCAGTACATAGAGTCCTTTGTCATTGATAAGCTCTGAGGCAGCCACATCAAGGGCAATCGCAATCTGCTCTCCAGGTTTGTACCCCGCTTTTTCAATCGCTTGCATAATTACCTGAATTGGCTCTTCATTTGATTTGAGGTTAGGAGCAAATCCACCCTCATCACCAACTGCGGTACTCTCACCCATCTCATCAATGATTTTTTTAAGATGATGATAGACCTCAGCAGCTGCTCTTAGCCCTTCTGAAAATCTATCAAATCCAACTGGCATTACCATATACTCTTGAAAGTCTACAGAGTTATTTGCATGCTCTCCACCATTGATGATGTTTAGCATCGGTACAGGCATAGTCACCGCATTGGCACCACCAAGGTAACGATAGAGTGGCATCTTCATGCTTTTTGCTGCCGCTCGTGCTACCGCCATAGAGACACCAAGCACCGCATTGGCTCCAAGGTTTCCATAATTCTCAGTACCATCTACCTCTTTCATCGTAAGGTCAATCTCTGCTTGATTAAACGGACTAAGCCCCACCAATGCATCACAAATGGCACCATTGACATTTTCACATGCTTTAAGTACACCTTTGCCCATGTAACGCTCACCACCATCGCGAAGCTCTAACGCTTCTCTCTTTCCTGTACTGGCACCACTAGGAACAATGGCACTCTCTACGGTACCATCACTTAGACTTACGGTTACTTTGACCGTAGGGTTTCCTCTAGAGTCCATCACTTCTGTTGCTACGATTTCATCGATAAAAATCATTGTTATCC
>JALVXW010000237.1 GCA_027038155.1 Sulfurovum sp. | reverse complement strand
GTCTCCCACATCCCTTTAAATGCGGCTTTTGGCATATCCGGGTGTCTGTTTATGCTGTGTGGAGACCCTATAAGCTCCTCTTTGGTATAGCCTGTCATCTCTCTAAATTTACGGTTTGCATAGGTAATGATACCTGCTTTATCTGTCTCTGTAATCATTACGCCACCATCAAAGGGCGCCTCTTCATCAATAGGTTCTGGTTTGATGATCTCTTTGCCTGTAATGATATTTTTAATGGTTTTACCCATAGTGTCTCCATGTATATGTATTGTATAGTTTGTTTATGGGACAGAGGATAGGCATATATATAATATAGAAGTATATATTGTCTATTGGTAGTCTGGCAATCTCAGGGAGATCCATGACTTTCTGTCCCTACCTCGCGATAGGTTTAGCGTTTCTAGACGATGGTATTATAAGTTATAATGATTAAAAAAAAGCTTTATGTTGTCGTTTTGCCGATATATAGGGTGTTTATGCGTATATTTTGGTACAATTTGGTAGCAAAAAACCTCTAAAATAGGAATATATGTGTCAATCGCAGAAACAATCAAATCACTTTTACAAGAACGAATATTGGTTATCGATGGAGCCATGGGTACGCAGATACAAGATTTGGATATACCCCAAGAGGCGTGGATAGATGATAAGGGTGTAGAGCAGGAGGGGTGTAATGAACTGCTTATTGCTACTGCACCAGAGCTTATTCAACGCATACATAAGCGTTATGCCATGGCCGGGGCTGACCTCATTAAGACCAATACCTTTGGAACGATGCCATGGGTACTCGATGAGTATGGCATGGGTGAACGTGCCTATGAGCTCTCCAAAAAGGGTGCAGTACTGGTTAAAGAGATATGTGAGGAGTACAGTACGCCTGAGCAGCCACGTTTTGTATTGGGTTCTATTGGGCCTGGGACAAAGTTACCATCATTGGGGCATATTCATTACGATGAGATGTATGCGGGGTATAAGATAGTAGCCGAGGGACTTATCGATGGTGGGTGTGATCTCTTTTTGCTTGAAACCTGTCAAGACCCTTTGCAGATAAAAGCAGCTTTGCATGCATGTCAAGATGCCAATGAGCGTAGAGGCGTAAAACTTCCTGTTATGGTCTCTGTGACGATTGAGTTAAGTGGATCTATGCTTATTGGTACAGATGCTACGACGATTGTAACGATTTTGGAGCCGTTTGATATTCTCTCTTTGGGGTTTAACTGTGGTACAGGGCCAGACCAAGTCAAAAAACACCTTAAGACACTTAGTGAACTTTGGCATAAACCTATCTCTGTGCATGCCAATGCAGGGTTGCCACAAAACCGTGGAGGCTATACCTACTACCCTATGGGACCAGATGAGTTTACCCAGAAGCAGTTGGAGTTTACCGAGTTTGATGGTGTAAGCTTTTTGGGTGGGTGTTGTGGTACCACGCCTCAGCATATTCAGGCACTTCAAAAGGCAGTAGGGAGCATGCAGCCTAAAGCTCCCAGTGGTAGCATTGAGCCAAGTATTGCCTCTCTTTTTAATACCACAGAACTCTTTCAGAAGCCTGCACCTCTACTGATAGGAGAGCGTAGTAATGCAACAGGTTCCAAGGCATTTAGAGAGCTTATTATTGCCAGTGACTATGAGGGTACACTTCAGGTGGGGCAGGCACAGGTGCGTGATGGGGCACATTGTCTTGATGTCAATGTAGAGTTTGCAGGGCGTGATGGTGCCAAAGATATGCGTGCGGTGATGGAGCTTTATAATCAAAAGATTCCTCTACCGCTGATGCCAGATGCCACACGGGTCAATACGATGGAAGAGGGGCTTAAATGTATTGGTGGAAAGCCTATTATTAACTCTGTTAACCTTGAAGATGGGGAAGAGAAGCTAGATGCCATCTGTCGTTTGGCAAAAAAGTTTGGTACAGCACTTGTCTGTTTGGTGATAGATGAAGTTGGTATGGCAAAGACCAAAGAGGAGAAACTGCGTGTTGCTGAACGCATCTACGACCTTGCTGTCAATCGTCATGGTATAGACCCTAGAAATCTCATTTTTGATATGCTTGCCTTTACTGTAGGTTCTGGTGATTTGGAGTACCGTGATGCAGCCATTCAGACACGTGATGCCATAGAGGAGTTACACAAACGCCACCCTGAAGTGGGTTCTACTTTAGGACTTTCAAACATCTCGTTTGGGTTAGATAAAACGGCTAGATTTTACCTTAATTCTGTCTTTTTACACCACTGTATCAAGGCTGGTATGACTTCGGTGATTATTAATGTAAAACATATTATCCCACTTGCCAAGATGACCAAAGAGGATATTGCGGTCTGTGAAGAGTTGCTTTTTCATCCAGATGATACGTCGCTTTTTAAGTTTATAGACCATTTTGCTGATGCAGTGGTAGAGGATGCTGGGGCAGATGAAGCCTATGAGGCGATGAGTAGTGAGGAGAAGATAGCCAAACTGCTCATGGATGGAGACAAAGAGCGTATGCTCCCACTTGTAGAAGAGGTACGCCATGAGATACATCCGGACAAAATTGTCAATGAAATTCTTATTGATGCCATGAAGGTAGTGGGGGAGCTCTTTGGGAATGGAGAGATGCAACTGCCATTTGTACTCCAGTCCGCAGAGACAATGAAAGCGACGGTAGATTACCTCAACCCATACCTCACCAAGCAGGAGAAAGAGACAGATACTACATTAGTGATAGGCACAGTCAAAGGGGATGTACATGATGTGGGTAAAAACCTTGTGGATATTATACTCTCAAATAATGGTTTTAAAGTAATTAATGTAGGAATTAAAGTGGAACTGGAAACCTATTTGCAAACTGTTAAAGAGCATAATATCCAAGCTATAGGTATGAGTGGATTGCTGGTAAAATCAACAGCAGTAATGAAAGAGAACCTTGAAACGATGGCTCAGATGGGCATAGAGATACCTGTCCTTTTGGGAGGGGCTGCTCTTACGCGTAGTTTTGTAGATGATTTTTGTCGTCCTATCTACAAAGGGCCTATCTTTTACTGTAGAGATGCTTTTGATGGGGTAGTGGCGATGAGTCGTATCGAAAAATATAATGAAAATAACTCCGTAGGACTCGATACACGTCTTGCAGGTGATATGGTAGAGCGTGAAGAGAGGGTCAAAAAAGAGGTGGTTATTCCACCTTTTGTTGAGATACAGCAGCCAGAGCAGGTATCTGTACCAACTCCTCCGTTTTGGGGAAGAAGGGTGCTTCAAAAAGAGGACCTTGATCTGGAGATGGTTTTTGACTGGGTCAATCAAAAATCAGTCACCAAAATGCACTGGGGTTACAAACGTGGAAAGATGAAACCCGAGGCGTACAAAAAGCTACTAGAGGAGAAGGTCTATCCTGCGTATGAACGCCTAAAACGACAGTTTATAGATGAAGACCTCTTTGACCCTACCATCATCTATGGCTACTACCCCGTAAGAAGCAACGACCAAGAGCTATTGGTTTTTGATGAGAGTGAAGGGTGGAATATTGATGAAAATGCCAACAAAGAGCCCTTTGAAGCGGTGCAGGGACGTGCCAAATATGCCTTTCATTTCCCAAGACAAGGTAGAAAACCACACCGTGCACTCAGTGACTTCTTTAGGCATGACAGGCATGATATTTTGGGGATTACCTGTGTCAGTGCAGGTTCAAAATTCTCTGTCTATGAAAAAAAGCTCTATGATGCAGGAGAATACCTTGAGTACAACATGGTGCATGGCTTCTCTGTAGAGCTTGCTGAAGCCCTAGCAGAGGTAGCCCACAAGCAGATACGTATGGACTTAGGTATTTTAAAAGAGGACGAGGGTGCCACTTTGCGTGATGTACGTATGAGACGCTATCAGGGGGCTAGATACTCCTTTGGGTATGCTGCTTGTCCAGATCTAGAGCAGAGCCGTATTATTTTTGATTTACTTAAGCCTGAAGCGTTTGGGATAGAGTTATCCGAGACCTTTCAGATACATCCAGAGCAGAGCACTACAGCTCTGGTAGTACATCACCCTAAGGCGAACTATTATGCAGTCTAAGAGAGCATATAAGTGAATTTTTGATATATTTTGACATCTTTCTGTGCTATAATATATCCAATCTAATTTTTAAGGACAAAAATGTTTACTATCTTTGAATCTAAAAAGAAAAAACGTATCGTAAAATGGAAAAAAGAGCATAATCAAATCGTTGATTTGGCGACAAAAGTGATTGCAGCATATTCAAAAAATAATTTTGATAAAGCGAAATCTGCACTTAAAAAATTGAATGATTTGGCAGTAGATCATGTAATGGATGAAGATCTTGAATTTTATCATTGGAAAAAAGATGCAAATAAAAAGATGCATAAATATATAGATGAGTTTACGCATGATTTTAAAAATACAAAAATGGAACTTATGACTTTTTTATCAAAATATTCAAAAGAGAAAGAGGTGTTGGATGAGACATTTTTTAAATCTTTTAATGCATTGGTTGAGGTGCTTACACGCAGAATAGAGTATGAAGAGAAGATACTCTATAAAGAGATGGAGGAGGAGATGTAGATTTAATCTTTTATGATATAATTTACAAGTTTTAATTGCATGAAGGTAAAGTTTGTGAAATTTTTTATAAAAATAGTCTTTTTATCTATATCTACATCTCTCTTTGCTACACCGCTTACCCTCTCTCCCGAAGAGCAGCATATTATACAGACACACCCTATAAAGTGCATATCTACAGGGCTTTGGGCTCCTTTTAATACGCTAAAAGATGGAAAATTAGAGGGGATAGGGTTTGATTATTTGGATTTGATTAGTAAAAAACTTCATTTGAAAACACACTGCAAACAGGCGAAGAGCTGGACAGAGGTATTAACAGCAATTAAAACCAAAACAGCAGACTTGACTGTAGCAGGGCAACCTACACAAGAGAGAAAAGCCTATGCTGTATTTTCTAAACCCTATGCTACCTATCCGATTGTTGTGGCTACGCGTAATAATGTAGGATATATTGATGATATCCATTTTTTAGATGACAAAATAATAGCTATAGGGAAAAGTTATGCCATGGCAAGTCTCATTAAAAAACACTACCCCTATCTTAAGGTTAAATATGTTGAGACATTGGATGATGCATTGCATCTCATAGAGACTGGTAAAGCCTTTGCAACCATAGAGATATTGCCGGTACTTTCGTATAAAATTAATAATAAAGGATACAGTACTTTAAAAATATCAGGCAGTATTCCTTATAGTTATGGTGTCACAATGATGCTAAGGAAAGATTATGCCACCCTTATACCACTTATTAACAAAGCTATAGAGAGTATTACGGTAGATGAAAAATCAAATATTTCAAAAAACTGGATGTATATTCATCACAATACGCCATCTTCTAAAAACCTCTATATAGTACTTCTTGTGTTGGGAGTAGTCGTATGTATATTGGCAGTGTGGTTATTTGGACTGTACCGAAAAATAAAACATAAAAATGAGACAGAAAAATCACTTAAAAAAATGGTTTATTATGACTTTTTAACCTCTGTTTACAATAGGCATATGTTGGATATTAGTTTTGAAAGAGAGATAGCTTTGTCTATGCGTTCTGAACAACCTATGAGTATTATCTTTTTGGATATAGATCGGTTTAAGAAAATTAATGATACCTATGGGCATAAAAAGGGAGACAGTATCTTAAAGACAGTTGCAGAGATTGTCTCTTCTTATATACGAACAGATGATATCTTTGGGCGTTGGGGTGGAGATGAGTTTTTACTCATATTACCACAAACACCGTTAGTAGAAGCCAAAAAGATAAGTAAAGAGTTGTATCAGATTATTAAATCTCATGATTTTGGTATAGAGAATAGACTTACATGCTCTTTTGGTGTAGCTACCTATGAAGAGGGAGACACTGTAAGTACAATGATTGTGCGTGCAGACAATCTACTCTATGCACATAAAAGCCGAATAAAGTAGGTATTGGGTTAAATTTTTTACTCCTTTAATAGAAATACAAAGCATAACACGATATTATTTTCTAATTTAATATAATAAGGAATATTCATGCTGGAAAAACATGGATCTATGCTTCTTGCCAGAGAAGATATAAAAGTTTTTGACTGCACCATAAGAGATGGTGGCTTGGTGAACAATTACCACTTTACAGATGCGTTTGTAAAAGGTGTCTATGAGACATGTGTAGCAGCAGGTGTGGACTATATGGAGATAGGCAAAAACAACTCTCCTGCACTTATGAGCGAAGAGGAGTTTGGTGTATGGAACTTCTCTAAAGAGGAGGATATTAGACGTATTGTGGGTGAAAACAATACCGATATGAAGATAGCCGTCATGTCAGACATAGGGAGAACAGTCAAAGAGGAGCTCTTGCCCAAAGAGGAGTCTGTGGTAGATATGATACGTATTGCTACCTATGTGCATCAGATACCTGAAGCTATAGAGCTTATAGAAGAGGCACACGCCAAAGGGTACGAGACAACAGTCAATGTGATGGCAATAGCCAAATCATTTGACAATGAGCTTGATGAGGTGCTCGAAATTCTTGGTAAAACCAATGTAGATGTTATCTATATCGCCGATACCTTTGGATCGTTCTATCCTGAGCAGATTAGAATGTTGACAGAGAAGTACTTGAAAGTGGCAGAAGCCACAGGAAAACAAGTAGGAATTCATGCCCACAACAATATTCAACTGGCATACGCCAATACCATTGAAGCAATGATTTATGGTACAAGTTTTTTAGACTGCACTATCTCAGGACTCGGGCGTGGGGCAGGGAACTGTCCTATGGAGCTACTTCTTGGTTTTTTGAAAAATCCAAAGTATAAGCAGTTGCCTGTATTAAAGTTTATAGAAAAATATATTGTTCCTCTTGAAAAAGAGTTAGATTGGGGATACAGTATCCCCTATATGATTACAGGACAACTTGTAGAACACCCAAGATCTGCGATGAAAGCCAGAGCTGAGAGGGATACAAACTATGTTGATTTTTATACTAAATTGACCGAGAAGTAGATCTTGAGCAATGTTAATATTGCAGGGTGTTGTTGTTATGGCAGTTTTTAAAGGTTTATTTTATTAAGCCTTTCGGTGAACGTGTGATTGTATTCCCTTTGCCTTGTTGGTGGGTTAGAAAGCCCACCCTACAGATTATCCATGATAATTTGGAGATTCTTTTGTAATCGTTACATCATGCACATGACTCTCTTTAAGTCCAGCAGAGGTAATCTCAACAAACTCAGCTTTTTCCCAAAATACTTTGATGCTCTCTGAACCACAGTAGCCCATAGATGAACGAAGTCCACCTATCATTTGGTGTACGACATCTGCTATTTTACCACGGTAGGGTACACGACCCTCTATCCCTTCAGGTACGAGCTTATCTGCTGCTGTTCCCTCTTGGAAGTAGCGGTCAGTACTTCCTTTGGTCATCGCACCGATACTTCCCATTCCTCTGTACTCTTTGAATTGACGTCCGTTAAAGAGTATCATCTCACCTGGTGCTTCGTAGGTTCCTGCCAATGCTGAACCTAGCATAACCGCACTTGCACCTACTGCCAATGCTTTAGCCACATCTCCAGAGTATTTGATGCCTCCATCGGCTATCACAGGAACACCTGCTTTGTTGGCTACCTGAGCCACTTCATCAACTGCTGAAATTTGAGGTACACCCACACCTGCAACAATACGCGTGGTACAGATAGACCCAGGACCAATCCCTACCTTTACACCATCTGCTCCAGCATCTATGAGGTCTTGTGCAGCAGCGGCTGTGGCGATGTTTCCTGCTATCACATCTACATCAAGCTCTTTTTTGATAAGCTTTACTGTATCGATAATACCTTGAGAGTGTCCATGTGCTGAGTCAAGAACAATCACATCAACCCCAGCTTCTACCAATGCTTTGGCACGCTCAAGCTGTCCTACACCAATGGCTGCCGCTACTCTAAGGCGACCATGCTCATCTTTATTTGCATTGGGGTGCTTCTCTTTTTTTTCAATGTCTTTAATGGTAATGAGTCCCATAAGTGTGCCATCGTCATCTACAATAGGAAGCTTCTCTATTTTATGTTTTTGCATCTCTTTAGCTGCCTCTTCAAGCGTCGTACCCTCTTTGGCTGTTACGAGTGGAGCAGGGGTCATCACTTCCGATACTTTCAAAGTCATATCGGAGATAAAACGCATATCGCGGTTAGTGATGATACCAATAAGCTTTCTGTTTGCATCTACTACAGGCACACCAGAGATGTGATACTCAGCCATCATCGCATCCGCTTCACCTACTGTTGCATCCGGGTTGATAAAGATAGGGTCAATAATAATCCCTGAAGTTGATTTTTTTACTTTGGTTACTTGAAATGCTTGTGTTTGTATATCCATATTTTTATGAATGACACCAATTCCTCCGAGTCTAGCCATGGCGATTGCTGCTTTAAACTCAGTGACTGTATCCATCGCAGCAGAGACGATAGGAATATTAAGGCTAACTCTTTTGGTTAGCTGTGTGGTAATACTTACTTCTTTGGGAAGGACAGTTGAATGTTGTGGTACAAGTAGTACATCTTCAAATGTTAGTGCTCTTTTTTTAATGTTCATATTTTAGTCCTTTGGGTGGGGTTTTACTTTCTTTATCTCCGAGGGTATCAGGTGATTCATAATTCATTGTTTCACAACAAATTACAAATCACCAGAGCCTCTAACTTTTATTTATAATCTACAACTTTTTCTAGGCTAGCAGCACCATCAAAAAGTACTTTTTCGTTAAATGCCTTAGCAATGAGTTGCAGTCCAACTGGCATTCCCTCACTATTTTTGGCCACAGGCACAGAGATGGCAGGCAGTCCAGCCAAATTTACACCCAGTGTGTACATATCTGACTTATACATCTCCA
>JALVXW010000236.1 GCA_027038155.1 Sulfurovum sp. | reverse complement strand
GCGGAGAAGATTTATAAGCTCATGGGGGTTAAAGTGAATAAAACGCCTTACAAGGTGTAGTGCCTACTTTTTTTACTGAACCTCGGTATAGTGGGCTTTGTTTGGGGTTGATGGGTGAAGTCAGGAAGTAAGATAAATATCTCTAAACAGGGTGACTTTACTATTGATGAAAAATATAGCGTTGAAATAGGTGGTAAAAACAAATCTTTTAAGCAGATAAAAGATGTACCCAACTCTTTTGTGGTATCTGATGAGATAGAGTTGAGAAAAGGGAATAAAATTCCCCTTTGGTTGTTTGGGTTTGTTTATTAGAGATTATCTTGACATCCCCTATATGGTACTATCTCTTTTGCTTTATGGAATAACAATCCATTCATTTTCTTGCACCAAAGTACCATCTCTTGAGATTGAAATTAGATTGTTATGAATATCGTAGGTAAAATGACTATAACTTACATTGCTCAATGTACCACTACTATATTTACTAAGCACCTCATTGCCTCTTGCATCATATGAGTAAAGCGATAAAGTCCCATCAATGTTATTTCTAGAACTAATCATATCGCCTTTTGGGTCATACTTAAACGTATAAGAAGAGCTAAAATCATCTGAAGTAGAAGTAGAAGAGATTTTGGTATTTGATGCATCATATTCATAGGTTGTTGTAGATATACCATTAGAATCTTCTTCTTTTTCAACAATAACATTGCCATTGTCGTCATATTGATAGGTTCGAGTCATTACATCCATACCAGACAAATCAAAATATACTGGTTCCGAAATAATACGATTATTTGTATCATAGAGATAATTATACACTATACCTTTTACTGCCATAGTAGCAAGTTCACCTTGTGCATTATACGTGTACACGATATCATCCCTTTTGGTTTCACCCGATTGATCAGTTGCAAAACTATCAAAGGTAAGCATATGGTCTTGTGCATCATAGGTATACTCTGAAGTATATCTTACATCTTCATCTCCTTCAGGCGTATAGTATATCTCATTAGCAGTTAATACATTTCCACGGTTATCGTAAGTATAGACAAGACTATAATATTTACTTGTCATAGTAAGCATTTGATTTTTATCATTATAGGTATAAGTTGTTTGCACTGGAGGATTGCCACTTGTAGAACTAAGCATATTACCATTTGCATCATAGGTATATGTAGTATTCTCTTCAATGTAGCCTGAATCTATAGTATATCTAACTACAGATTTTGCTATACGGTATTTGGGTGCACCTTCATACGCTGTAATGCCATATCCATTACAAAGGTTGATAAACTCTTCAGAGTGTAAAAAACCATTTACTACTTCGGATCTAGATACACCACTTTCAAGTTGTCCTAGCCAAGTATTGACACCACCTTCATCTCCTGCTCTATTAAAAAATGCTCTATATAAGATATTGACAAACTCAACATTTGAAATATTTTTAGATGTAAATTCTACAGAAGAGGTAAACCCTGCTGCAATATCTGCACCTGTGGATTCTTGATTATATAGTTTTTGTACCCAACTCTCTAAACCTTTTTTATCTGCCTTACGTCCTAAAACTTCAGAGTAAAATCTATTTACAAAATCTTCTACACTTCCTCCAGCAGTACTTCCCTGTCCATCAGAAACTGCTTTAATACCATACGCCTTAGTAAGGTTTGCAAACTCTGTAGAGTAGAGAAATCCATTTAAGACATCTTCTCTTGAAGTACCACTCTTAAGCTCCGAGACCCAACCATTAAACCCCTCTGTATCAGCTGGTCTATTGAAAAAAGCACTGTAGAGAATATTGACAAAGTCTTCATCACTTTTATCTTTGTTTGTAAACTCTTCAGAGAAGATAAAGCCTCTTGCCACATCTGATCCCGCACTTAGTTGTGTTGTTAACCTGTTAGTCCAGTCATTCAGACCTTCTGGCTCTGCTGTTCTTTCAAGTACCTCTACATAAAACCTTTTTACAAAGTTTTCTACCTGTTGTGCTGGTTCGATGGCATG
>JALVXW010000235.1 GCA_027038155.1 Sulfurovum sp. | reverse complement strand
TGCCTGCATAGAGGCACTACGTGGTGGAGTCAAAAAAGCCCACATCATAGATGGACGCATAGAGCACTCACTGCTTTTAGAGATTTTGACCAGTTCTGGTGTTGGTACCTGTATAGAGTTGTGATTTAAGATTTATTTAAGACTATTTTACTATAATTCCGCATACAGCAATTACATTCTGTATTGAAAAAGCCAACTTCATCGCGAGGTGAATACGGAAAGTTTATGGGTCTCACGTAGATAGCCGAACTGCCAATAGAGAGTTTCTTTTTTCTCCCTATTTTTTTAGAGTATTTTAGCGTCTGTCTGTTTTACTAGTGTAGTTAAACATTCTTTTCCCTAAATAATACGTTTGCACTCTTATTCCAGTAAAATAGGCAGACACCAAAATACTTACGTTATACTTTTTGTATCTTTTCTTTATATGTAATACCTTCACCCAAATATCGAAATAGAAATTCATGACTTTGCATCATCATCGCATTCGTGGACTTCGCATAAAATCATCGCCGAACCTAAGGGTGCGACTCTATTTTACGTAAACCCCATAAATACGAGCATAAAGCAAATTTAAAGAATTCTATTTCAAGATTTGGGCTTCAAATCTTAGCTTATTTGGTTATAATTTCTCCATTATATTTATTAGGATTTTCTATGCATTTTATAGAGACACGTGGAAATGATGGACAAAAACCATCATCTGTACCATTTTCAGAAGCAATACTTAGCCCAAGTGCCAGTTTTGGAGGGCTTTATGTGCCAGAAAAACTGCCCCATTTGGACACAAATTTTCTAAAAGGGCACCTTGAAAGCCACTATAAGGATTTGGCATTAGACTTTTTGCAACAGTTTGGTATAGATATAGAGACTGAAGTACTTGAAGCAGCACTTAGCCGATATGATGCCTTTGATGACCCAGCCAACCCAGTACCTCTTTCTCAAATAGAAGAGGAGTGCTTTGTCTCAGAACTCTACCATGGTCCTACGCGTGCCTTTAAAGATATGGCACTTCAGCCTTTTGGGTATGTGCTCTCTACGCTGGCACAACAAAGAGGTGAAGCGTACCTTATTATGGCTGCAACCTCTGGTGATACGGGTCCAGCTACACTGGAGACATTTAAAAATCAAAAGGGGGTTAGGGTAGCGTGTCTCTACCCTGATGGTGGTACTTCTGACGTGCAGAGACTCCAGATGGTGACAGAAGATGCCAAAAATCTTAAAGTGATTGGGGTAGAGGGTAACTTTGATGATACGCAAAATACCTTAAAAGAGCTACTTGCCTCCAAGGCATTTAAGGCAGAGTTAGAGGCGAAAAATATTAAACTTTCAGCGGCAAACTCTGTAAACTTTGGGCGTATTATTTTTCAAATTATCTACCATATTCACTCTTATCTAGAGCTTGTAAGAAGAGATGAGATTGCCATGGGTGAAAAGATTTATCTGGTTGTTCCCTCGGGTAATTTTGGTAATGCTCTTGGTGCATATTATGCGAAAAAAGCAGGGCTTCCTATAGAAAAAATTCTTATCTCTTCCAATGTAAATAATATCTTGACAGATTGGATAAACAAAGGAGAGTATGACTTGACAACACGTGAGTTAATCCAGACCGAATCTCCTGCAATGGATATTTTAAAGTCCTCAAATGTTGAGCGTATTATGTTTGATAAGTTTGGTGCAGCACGTACAAAAGAGCTTATGGAGTCATTGGCACGTAGTGGTAAATATCTACTTACCTCAGATGAACTGGCTCTGTTACGTGAAGATTTTGATGCTTCTTTCTCCGATGATGCTACTTGTGAAGCGGTTATTGGCAAATATGCCAAGCAGGGCTACATTATGGACCCTCATACAGCAACTTGTATGAAAGCATATGAGACGCTAAGAGAGAAACCATTAAAGACAGTTGTTTACTCTACTGCGGAGTGGACAAAGTTCTCTCCAGCAGTCTCCAGAGCCATAGGAGACGAAGTCAAAGATGATATAGAGGCACTTAAATGGGTCAGCACACA
>JALVXW010000234.1:258-2011 GCA_027038155.1 Sulfurovum sp. | reverse complement strand
TGATTTTACACAAGATTTCAATAAAATATTAGAAAAAATAGCAAAAATTAAAACAAAAGAGTGGAGCGTCTAATGGAAGATATCAAAAACCTAAGAGCAGAATTCGACAAATTACGTAAACAAAATCTGGAATGTGAAGATGGATGCGAAACAGACTACGATGAAGAGTTTCCCGACTATATTATCGAGATAACAACCAAAATGCTCTCTCCGGCACGTTGCGGAGTCTATTTTTCCAAAAAAGACATACGTACAATTGGTCTTGAGTGTGATGAAAAAATTGCACCCAAACAACGACAGAGGATGATTACAGATATTTTAAAAAGTGTATTTACGGTTGAAGAGATGGAAAAACTGTTTGACGTCATCAAAAACCATATCGATATCAAAATTTCCTATTATGATGAACTTTCCAGTGCATTCCCCTCCAGTGAAAAGCATTTCCTCCCACACAAAGAAAAAGCACTCAAATTCAAGTCTACACTCGATCGGATTCTCCGAGACAATAAAGATAGTCTATAGCGCTACAAAATGCGCTATAGCTTCGTCGATCTCCTCTTCATTATATACATATATACCCTGAGCCTGTAAAAGTGCTGTCGTAACACCCATACCCTCTTTCAATTTTCCACTGAATGTACCGTCATAAATATAGTTATTTGAACATGAAGGACTTTTTGATTTCAAAATTGCTATTTTGATATTATATTTTACTGCCAAAGCATATGCACGATTTGCACCTTTCAGAAAAGCATCACATACTGATGTGCCATCCTTTCTTTCGATATCACACTCCCCTGCCAAAACATCAATACCGTCACCACAAACAATTTCTGCAGGCAATCGCGGTACAGCCAATCCACCATCTACTTCCGGACAACAGGGAATCACTTTACCATCGACATACAATTGCATAAGCCTTGGATCAGGCTTTTTGATTTCACCGTCATAACGTACACGATCACCCAGTAAACAAGCTGAGACTAAAATTTTAGACACTTTGATTACCTTTTGAAAAACAGGAGTTTAATATAATAAAAACAGGGAGGGAAGTAAAATAAAAACGGAACGGGCGGCGACCTACATTCCCACTCCAGTAAGGAGCAGTATTATCGGCGAAGAGGGTCTTAGCTTCCTGGTTCGAAAAGGAGCAGGGCGTTTCCCCCTCTCTATAGCCACCCGAATCGTTTGGGAAAAGCTTCGCTTTCGGTATTGGACAATAGTCATTAGCCATTAGAAAACTTTTCCCAAACGATTGTACGTTTAGAGAAGTTGATTTTTGTTAACAGTCATATCTAAAATAAGCCACCAGTATACTAATAACCATTTAAGTGTCATTACACTTAATAAGGAAGTGATGCTCTTAGAAAATCGTAAAGTAAGACGAACGATCTATTAGTACTGGTCAGCTAAACGGCTTTCACCGCTTACACACCCAGCCTATCAACGTTGTAGTCTTCAACGGATCTTCAGGGAAGATTAATCTTGGAGTTGGCTTCCCGCTTAGATGCTTTCAGCGGTTATCACATCCGAACATAGCTACCCAGCGGTGCCCCTGGCGGGACAACTGGTACACCAGTGGTTCGTTCACCCCGGTCCTCTCGTACTAGGGGCAACTCTCCTCAATCTTCCTGCGCCCACGGCAGATAGGGACCGAACTGTCTCACGACGTTCTGAACCCAGCTCGCGTACCGCTTTAAATGGCGAACAGCCATACCCTTGGGACCTGCTCCAGCCCCAGGATGCGATGAGC
>JALVXW010000234.1:0-248 GCA_027038155.1 Sulfurovum sp. | reverse complement strand
ACTTTTCCCAAACGATTGTACGTTTAGAGAAGTTGATTTTTGTTAACAGTCATATCTAAAATAAGCCACCAGTATACTAATAACCATTTAAGTGTCATTACACTTAATAAGGAAGTGATGGTCTTAGAAAATTGTAAAGTAAGACGAACGATCTATTAGTACTGGTCAGCTAAACGGCTTTCACCGCTTACACACCCAGCCTATCAACGTTGTAGTCTTCAACGGATCTTCAGGGAAGATTAATCTTG
>JALVXW010000233.1 GCA_027038155.1 Sulfurovum sp. | reverse complement strand
ATGACAAGATAAAGATACTCTCTATGACACGCCACAACAATAAAATACGCATTGGTCACCTCAAAGGAAACCGTTTTAAAATACGGCTCAAAAAGGTACTTGGGGTACAAAAAGAGAAACTTGACTCTGTGTTAAAGTGGATTAGGCACCATGGGGTACCCAACTACTTTGGTAGCCAGCGTTTTGGAAATGATGC
Source organism: Sulfurovum sp. (assembly GCA_027038155.1). Lineage (GTDB taxonomy): Bacteria > Campylobacterota > Campylobacteria > Campylobacterales > Sulfurovaceae > Sulfurovum. The sequence goes on along the minus strand of JALVXW010000233.1, from coordinate 1,821 downwards.
AGATAACTGGAAAGAGGGGAAAAAGCTCATAGAGGGTACCCTGAAGATGCGTGATAAAAAAACCAAAGAGTTTCTTATGGGTGCGTATCAGTCCTACCTCTTCAATAATTGGCTTAGTAAACGTATGGAGCTTAATGTGTTGCTTGAAAAGTTTTCTGAATCTGAAACAGAGCAGATAATGAAGCTACCAGTAGGGTCGCTCAAAGGCACCAAAGAGCAGCCCAATTTCTTTAAGCTACTAGAGGGTGACATAATGATGCACTACCCTTATGGACGTCTGTTTCATGTAGAAGATTTGGCCAAGGAGGCAAAACGCTTTGAGACCAAAGATATCGCCCCTACAGGTTTGCTTCCTGGCAAGAGAGTAAAACACTCTACAAACATAGCAGGAGTACTGGAGAGACCTTTTATAGAGGAGATACCACTTCACGGTGCCAGACGCTATGCATGGATACAGGTAACAGAGATAAGTAACCATTATGTAGAAGAAAAAGCACACTATGAGCTCTCGTTTGTCTTACCCAAAGGCTCTTACGCTACCAATGTTTTAGATGTTTTAAGAGGTTCCCTGAAATAAAAGAAAGGATTTTTGTGGCATATGATTTAAAAAAGAAACTGGTTATTGCTATCTCTTCGCGAGCACTCTTTGATCTGGAAGAGGAGAATAAAATGTTTGAAAAAAAAGGGTTAAAAAAATATTATGCCTATCAAATAAAGCATGAAAACAGACGGCTAAAGCGTGGTGCGGCTTTTGATTTTGTTAAAAATATACTCCGTATCAATAGATATTTTGATGACAAGCTTATAGAGGTGATTGTTTTGTCTAGGAATAATGCTGCTACTGGATTGCGTATTAAAAATTCTATAGATAGTTATCACCTTAATGTAGAGAGAGCGGGATGGACAGCAGGTACACCTATTGTAAACTATCTAAAAGCTTTTGATGTGGATTTGTTTCTCTCTGTACACGAAGAGGATGTGCAAGAGGCTATTAATGTAGGTGTTGCAGCAGCAAGAGTAATCCCTAAGAAATATAAAAAAACAGACAAACGTAAGAGTGTACATATTGCTTTTGATGGTGATGCGGTACTTTTTTCTGATGAATCTGAAAAAATTTATCAGAAGAATGGATTAGAAGCATTTATTAGACATGAGAAGAAAAATGCTAAAAATCCTTTGCCCAGAGGACCATTTGCAAAACTACTTAAAGTAATTTCAGAGATACAAAAAAAGTTTCCTTTGGAAAAATCACCTATACGAACATCGCTCATTACGGCGAGAGATTTTGCAACATTTGAAAGAGTTATCCGTACGTTTAATGCGTGGAATGTGCGTGTAGATGAGGCTTTTTTCTTAGGGGGTATAGAGAAAAGAAAAATTGTCAAATCTTTTAAAGCGGATATATTTTTTGATGATCAAGATGTGCATCTAAACAAAACAGTCAAATCTACACCCTCTGCTAAAGTACCGTATAAACGGTAGATAGGAGAGTAGGGCTCAATATGCCCGTATCCCATAGCTATCTGCAAGATTGGCAAACTCAGATGAGCCTATGAAGCCTTGAAGTACCTCTTCTTTTGTAGTTGTATATGTATCAAGTTGTTCTTTCCAGCTATTAAAACCAACAGCATCTGGGTTTCTTCCGAAAAATGCTCTGTAGAGTATAGAAAGGTAGTCTGTATTATTTAGGTTTCTTGCGATAAACTCTTTGGAAAAAACAAACCCAAAAGCAACATCTGCACCTGAGAGTTCTCCCGAATTTAGTTTACTTGTCCAGTCTGCTAGTCCTGCTGCATCTGGGTTTCTTGAAAGACACTGTTT
>JALVXW010000232.1 GCA_027038155.1 Sulfurovum sp. | reverse complement strand
CTGAAAATTGGTCGTTGGTGGAACAATAAAGAGGAGATAGACTTAGTAGCCTTTGATGAAACAAATATAGCTTTTATAGAGTGTAAATGGAGAAACAAAAAGGTCAATAAAACTGTTTTTGAAGCGTTAAAAGTAAAGTCTGAATTTATAGATGTTGCATTAAACAAGTCTTATGTTATTTTTTCTAAAACAGGCTGTAGTGAAGCTTTGGAAAATGAAGATATAAGCTGTTTTGTACTTTAAGGTTTATAAGGCTACCCCAAGGAAAAGTCTATAGGCTTTTCCTAAAAAATAGTAGGTTGTATCTTTTCATTATCTACACCACCCTCTTCATTGACTTCAAGTAGTTTTTTCCAAAGTTTTATAGCCATATTGCTATATCGTTTAGATGTTTCACACGCTGGTGCTAAAACTGTAATAGGCAGACCACTGTCTCCACCCTCTCTAATGGCAGGTTCTATAGGTACTTCTCCTAGAACTTTTGTTTTGTAGGCATCTGCAAGTGGCTGAGTTGTCCCTTTCCCAAAGATGTCATACTCTTTGCCACTATCTGGGCAGATAAATCCACTCATATTCTCTACTATACCAGCAATAGGGATATTTAATTGTGTAAACATATCCATACTTCTAATAGTGTCATCAAGGGCAACTTTTTGAGGCGTTGTTACGCAAACTCCCGAAGTAACTGGCAGACTTTGAGCAAGGGCTAGTTGTGCATCACCTGTTCCTGGAGGCATATCAAATAGTAAAACATCTAGGTTTCCCCATTCTATATCTTCAAGCATCTGCTCAATGGCTTGTGTCACCATAGCACCTTTCCAGATGAGTGAAGCACCGCGCTCAACCAAAGAGCCAATGGACATTACCTTAATATCATGTGTCAATATAGGTTTGATAGTTTTTCCCAAGAAGACAGGTTGTTCGTTCTCTATCCCCATCATTCTGGGGATATTTGGTCCATAAATATCTGCATCAAGAAGTCCTACACGTTTTCCCTGCTGTGCAAGTGCAATAGCAAGGTTGACTGTAGTTGTTGATTTTCCTACACCACCCTTTCCAGAACTTACCATAACAAAATTTTGAATATTTGGCAGTACATTTTTGCCGTTAGAACTAGTAATTCTAGGCATTTTAGGTTTCGTAATGGAAAGTTCTATCTTCATGTTTTCCAAAAACGAGAGCCGTTTATTGATCTCTTCGCGAAGCTGGGTCTCTATTTTAGGTGCGGCCGAAGGAATATCCATGTGTATAAAGATATTATTTTTTTCAATTTTAATTTCTTTAATAAAATTAAAATCTATAATATTTTTTGTAAATCCTGGATAGATGACTAAAGCAAGTTTCTCTTGAATCTCTTTTTTATTTATCATAATATTTAAGCCTTTTTGGTTGAAATGTAATTATGCCATATTTAAATTAGTTTAGGTAAATTTATTAGAATTTGGTAGGAAAGTGAAGAAGTTTATCCTCAGAAAGGTTCTGAGGATTAAGGTTTAGTGGTGTGATTTAACAATCAGTATGGTCATTTTAAGATTGATCCATGCAAATTGAATAATTTGCCAAACGACACAATTTCTTAAAAATAGTACAAATTTACCTGGTACGGGGGTATATCCACTCTGTTGATATTGTTCTATATGTTTCATTGATTCTCCTTTAATATTTTTTTTATGTTAGTTCTACTATTCTGGAATTAGGGTCCAACCTGGCTTAAGTTTTGCTTTCCAGATAAATCCGTAGTGAAGCAGTAGCTTAACCCAGTGACCAGCAAGACCAATCGTTCCAAATGTTCCGTTAAGGTCTCTTCCATACTCATACTTGTCGTAGTCTGGAATAACTGGATACATTGTCATAGAGACAGCTGAACCATTGAGAAGACCTTTTCCTGTACTTGCTACACAAGCGGCACCCATCTCTGACATATTTGCTGTATGCGTAGGTTTGTCTGCTACCCCTTTAATCATGTCACAAATAGAGTTTGCAACTGCTTTTCCCATCATGGCACTTGGCATACCTGTTCTAGGAGGAGTTGGGTTAATAGCCGTTCCATTTGGTGATTGCATTGGCTTGGAGATAAAGTGTGGTGGTGCAAAGGCAATACCTACGGCAAATATATTGTTGTACGTTGGGTTTTGTAGTGTGCTTGGCCAATCTTTTGGAGACCAGTTCTCAAAACCTCTTGCACCACTTTCGTAGTCTGCATCTACTTTCATCATGCCATTTGGTGCAAATAGTACATCAGTCATATCTGAACCATCTTTTGCATATGCTTTTATGCCAACACCAGTAAATGGAGGGATAAGCATAGCAAAATCATATGGCTCTTCATGCATACTGCCATCTAGTGTCTCATAGTGTACTTTGTCGGCTTCTACTTTATTGATATGTGCTCTTTTAATCCATCTAAGACCTCTCTCTACATAAAGAGATTCAGCAAAGACTTTACCACTGGTAACATATCCACCAGCCTTGATGTGCATTCCTCCTACCCCAAAATCACCCAATTCGTATTCGTTTGAGATATAGGTAATAGTCGCTTTGTCCCTTACTCCTTCTTGCTTAAGGAAGTGATCTACATTAAAGATGTATTCAAATGCAGCACCTTGACAAGTACACATGCCGTGTCCTGTTCCAATAAGGAAGCGTTTTTTTTCTCCTGCTTTCATTTTTTCTGCAATTGCTTTGAGTTCAAGTGAAGCATGGATTGCATGATCAGCAGTACATACAGATACGGTATGTTTGCCTAGTTGCCCTTTTCCGTCCCCCAGTCCTGGTGTTGCATCAAAGTTTAGCTTTGGTCCAGTGGCATTGATGAGGTAATCATATTCCAATGTTTCTATTTGACCCTCTTTGCCCTGCCCTGTATATTCAATAGTGATATACTCTTTGTCATTTTCGGCATTTCCTTCAGGGTGAATAGAAACTGCTTTTGCCTGTCTGTAGTCAATGCCTGCTTTCTCGTAAACTGGTGCAAGAGGAAAAGTTACATCCTCTTTTGTCATTTCGCCTACACCTACAAAAATATTGGAGGGAATCCAGTTCCAAAGTGAGTTTGGTGTTACCACTACTACTTCATGCTCTTTACCGAGCCATTTTTTTGCAAATGATGCTGCTGTATGTCCTGATACACCACCACCCATAATTACTAATCGTGCCATAGCTTTCCTTCTTTAATTAAATTTGATTCTACCTATTCTAAGAAAATTTTAATTAAAGATGTATTAAAAGCTTAAAGAAATAAAGAATTTTTATTTAATTTCTTGTTTTATATACATAATATATTGTAATATAATGTTATTTTTTTAAAGTGTTTTATAAGTGATATTGATGAAACTAAGAGATAAATTGTATGATTTAGAATGTAATTTTTAAAAGTATATGCTATTATTAGAGATGCCCATAATATTATCCAAAGAGAAGAGATGAATTTTATTGATATTTTTATGACACCACTACGTGCGATTAGGGTAAGGTATATACCTCTATTATTGATTTATTTTGCCTATGGTGCAAGTGTATTTACTGCCATTGCCAAAGATTTTTGGGTTAAAAAAGAGTTGGCTTTAAGTGCAGAAGATTTGGTTGCTTTGGGGGTTTGGCTCACTGTTCCATGGACGATTAAAATGATTTTTGGACAATTGGTAGATTCTGTAACCATATTGGGATCCAATAGAAAAGTGTATGTCTTTATAGGTGCGATACTTATAGCGTTGAGTACGCTGTTGCTTATTGGCATAGTAGGGGAACACAGTTGGATAGCAGGCTATAGTAAAGAACATGTCTATATCTTTGCATCGGTACTTGGCGTAATAGGCTTTGTGATGCAGGATGTTGTGGCGGATACTATGACCACTGAAGTGGTAGATACAACACAATCGCCAGAAGATATCAAAAAAGAACTGGCAACAATACAGGTGCTTTCGCGTCTCTCTTTGGGGTTGGCTATTTTTGTGATGGGTTGGCTTGGTGGTGAATTGGCTGATATTTATGATTATGAGACTGTGTTTAAACTTTCACTCTTTATTCCTCTACTCTCTGTTTTAGGTGTATTGGTGGTAAAGCTCAATCCCGTTCCTGTTACGCCACTTAACAAACAAGTGCTTTTTGGTGGTTTGATTTTCGCAGTTTTTGTTGTACTCATAGGATACAATCAAGTACCATACTCTCAAGAGATTGTCTTTGTTGTCTCTTTAGGTGTGGTACTTTATCTGCTCAATACACTGATTCAGGATTTGGATTCAAGTACAATTAAACATATTAAGATGGCGATGATAGTTATTTTTGTCTATAGAGCGATGCCATCAGTAGGACCTGCACTGCAATGGTGGGAGATAGATAAACTTGGGTTTGATGAAGCATTTTTCGCCAAACTCTCTATGATAGGTGGAGGAATAGCTCTGGCAGGGATGTGGTTTGCAGCCAAATTCATTGTGGACAGATCCATAGGAAAAGTGCTTATTTTTCTTACTGTTATAGGAACATTACTCTCTTTGCCTATTTTGGCTATGTATTATGATATACATACTATGCTTGGATTGGATGCACGTACTGTTGCATTGGTTGATACGGCTTTGGCATCCCCTTTTGATTATATAGCAGGAGTATTGATGCTGACACTTGTAGCTATTTATGCACCTGAGGGCAAAAAGGGAACATGGTTTGCACTTATGGCATCATTGATGAATATCGCACTCTCTGCTTCAGGACTCTTTAGTAAATATCTTAATAAAATCTTTGTACTCACTAGAGAGATTAAGAAAGATGGAATAATAGTAACACCTGCCAATTATGACGATTTGGGTATTTTGCTTTGGATAGTGATTGGTGTAGGCTTTGTTGTGCCTATTGTAACGATATGGATGTTTAATCCAGATCCTGACAATAAAACATTGGCAGCTAAACGTAGGAGAGAGAGTGAAAAATAAGATAATTCTATTTGATTTGGATGGGACACTTATTGATTCAACAGAAGCAATATTGGAAAGTTTTGCTGTAGCATTTAAAACTTTTAATCAGCCTGTACCAGATGAGCGTTTGATTAAAGCAGAGATAGGACACCCACTGGATGCGATGTTCTCTACTTTGGGAGTAGATGAAGAGAAGGTATGGGAGTATGTAGATGCCTACAAGATGCATTATAGACAAATATCCTGTGCCAAGACCATGTTGTTGGCAGAAGCCAAAGAGGCGATAGAATTAGCTTCCCAATACGCCATATTGGGCGTAGTGACTACCAAAACGGCAAAATATTCTATTGAGTTGCTTGAATATATGGGACTCATGTCTTATTTTGAAGTACTTATTGGTAGAGAAGATGTGCAACATCCTAAACCAGACCCAGAACCCATACAAAAAGCACTTGTAAAGTTACCAAGCGATACAAGTAATATCTGGATGATAGGTGATACCTGTATGGATATGATGGCAGCTAAAGCTGCAGAAATAGGTTCTGTAGGCGTTACCTGTGGCTATGGAAGTGTTGAAAGTTTAGTAAAATGTACTGATAATATTTATCAAAATGCATTGGAGGCGGTAGAATTTATAGCAAAGAGTTAGCATAGACTTAAAAAAATGATAATTTCAACCCCCTTTAAGAGTGCGAACATTACAATACCTCATGATTGACAATACTATCGAGGAGAAAATATGGTAGAAATTAGATGGCACTCACGTGCAGGTCAAGGTGCCGTAACGGGTGCAAAAGGTTTAGGCTCTGTTGTTGCAACAACAGGGAAGCAGGTACAGGCGTACGCACTTTACGGTTCTGCAAAGCGTGGAGCTGCGATGAATGCATACAATAGGATTGATGATGCACCTATTACCAATCAGGAGACAAAGATGTTTCCTGATTATGTTTTTGTGATTGACCCTGCATTGGCATTTTCTGATGACATTACAAAAAACGACAAGCCTGATACGCAGTATATTATTACAACACATCTCTCAAAAGAGGATTTGATTGCTCAGATTCCAGCGTTGCAAGATAAAGCAGAGAGAACATTTGTTGTTGACTGTATGCAGATATCACTGGATACCATCGGTAGAGCAATGCCAAATACACCTATATTGGGTGCATTTATGAAAATTTCTAAAATGTATGAGTTGGATTTCTTTTTAGATAACATGAAAAAAGTGCTTGCAAAATTCCCACAAAAGATAATTGATGCCAATATGGAAGCAATTACCAGAGCATATAACGAAGTGAAGTAGGAGAGTAGGATGAGTAAAGGTTTAGAAGGTAACGCCAATAGAGGTGTTAGAGAATTGGGAGCAGAAGAGAAAGTAGGCTGGGATCAGGTATCACAAGGTGTGGTGCTTAACTCTTTTGTAGGAGAGACAGAAAATCCTGCATTTTTAAAGCCAGAGGAGAGAGCATATAATGATTTTAACTCCTATACAGCAACTGTAGCCTCTTGGAGAATTATTAAGCCTGTTTACAACAGAGATATTTGTATTGACTGTCAAAACTGTTGGGTATGGTGTCCTGATACATCTATTATCTCAAGAGACAAACAGATGCTAGGAATTGATTATGACCACTGTAAAGGGTGTGGGGTATGTGTAGAGGTGTGTCCTACCAATCCTAAATCACTCCTAATGTTTTCTGAAGCGGAAGGGGCAGAAACAGCACTTGCAAACTGGCCAGAGAAAAAGAAAAAAGAGAAGTAGAAAAGGGTAATTATGGCAAAAGAATTTGAATTAAATGAAGTAGAAGTTTGGGATGGTAACTATGCTACCTCTCAGGCACTAAGACAAGCACAGATTGATGTTGTTGCTGCGTATCCTATTACTCCTTCGACTCCTATTGTTGAGGGGTATGGGGCTTATGTGGCAAATGGCTATGTAGATGGTGAGTTTGTTATGGTTGAGTCAGAGCATGGTGCAATGAGTGGTTGTGTAGGTGCGGCTGCTGCTGGTGGGCGTGTAGCAACAGCAACATCTTCACAAGGGTTTGCTTTAATGGCAGAGGTACTTTACCAAGCATCCGGAATGAGACTGCCTATCGTTATGACTGTTGTAAACAGAGCATTAGCATCTCCACTAAATGTACGTGGTGACCACTCAGATATGTATCTAGGGCGAGATAGTGGTTGGGTTCAAATTGATGCTTTTAATGCACAAGAGGCTTATGATTTAGCTCTTTGTTCATTTAGAATTGGTGAACATTTAGATGTAAGATTACCTGTTATGATGCATCAAGATGGATTTACTACTTCGCATAAAGCACAAAATGTCTATCCATTAAAAGATGATGTAGCATATAAGTTTGTGGGTGACTATGTACCAGTAGATGATATGCTAGACTTTAGTCGACCTGTGACGCATGGTGCTCAAACTGAAGAGGATTGGCACTATGAGCACAAAGCAAAACAGCACAAAGCATTGATGGATTCTCGTACAGTGATTGATGAGGTTTTTGCAGAATTTAAAAAGCTTACAGGCAGAGAGTATAAAAGAGTTGAAACGTATATGATGGAGGATGCTGAAGTAGCCTTAGTGCTTTTAGGTTCATCTGTAGAGACAGCAATACTTGCGGCAAAACAGCTTAGAGAAGAAGAGGGAATTAAAGTAGGTATTGTTGCACCAAGATGTTTCAGACCATTCCCTTATGACCTTGTAAGAGAAGCACTGGATGTGCCATCTCTTAAAGCAGTATGTTGTATGGATAAGTCAGCACCAGGTGGAGCAATGGGGGCACTCTTTAATGAAGTCTCCGCAGCAGCTTATAGTACCAAATCAAGACCAATGATGACAAACTATATTTATGGTCTTGGTGGACGTGACTTTGCTGTAGATGAAGCAAAAAGAATTATGAAAGAGCAAAAAGCACATGCAGATGCTGGACACATTACAACAGATATCCAACAATTCTCTGGACTTAGAGGTCCAAAACTTGGATTCTTTCAGACAAGAAGGGGTTAATAAATGGCAATTACATCAATTAAAAACTTAAAAGAATTTTCAACCAATAACGACAGATTTGAAGGTGCTCACCTTCTGTGCCCTGGATGTGCACACTCTATGATTGTTAGAGAGCTTATGAACTGTACCGATGACAACTTGGTGATCGCATCAAATACAGGATGTCTTGAGGTATCAACAGCAGTCTATCCATACACTTCATGGGATACTTCATGGATTCATATTGGGTTTGAAAACTCTGCAACAGCAGCTTCTTGTGCTGAAGCAATGTATAAAGCAAGAAAAAACAAAGGTACGCTACCTGATGCTGATGCTCCTGTTAAATTTGTGGCATTTGGTGGTGATGGTTCTACGTATGACATTGGTTTCCAATGGCTCTCTGGTGCGATGGAAAGAGGACATGACTTTACCTATATTTGTCTAGATAATGAAAACTATGCAAATACAGGTGGGCAACGTTCATCAGCTACACCAGTGGGAGCTCATACCTCTACTGCACAAGCAGGTTCTCACTCTTATGGTAAGAAGCAGAAGAAAAAAGATATGGTAGCAATTATGGCGGCACATGGTGCACCGTATGTTGCACAGTTGGCTCCAAACAAATGGAAGTCAATGGCTAAAGGTTTCCAAAAAGCACTTGAGACTGAGGGGCCTTGTTTTATCAACACGGTTTCTGCTTGTACAACAGAGTGGAAATTTGACCCAAAAGATACGATTAACGTAACAGATTTGGCAACAGATTCATTGATGTTCCCTATTTATGAAATTATTGATGGGCATGAGCTTAATATTCTTTACAGACCTAAAAATATTATTAAGGTAGAAGATTATCTTGGGGCTCAAGGACGTTACAGACACCTCTTTAAGCCTGAGAATAAGCATGTGATTGAGCGTATTCAAAAAGAGATTGATGAGAAGTGGGAGTTACTGCAACGTCGCGAAGAAGCACGCATATAATCTTTCTTCTGACTTCACAGCATATTCGACTGAATGGAAGTTGTTCCGTTCAGTCACTTACTATACGTAAGCTCTTTCTCTCCACAACTCCCATTCAGCCAAATCTACTATAAATTCAAAAGAAATCTTTATATACGC
>JALVXW010000231.1 GCA_027038155.1 Sulfurovum sp. | reverse complement strand
AAAAAATAAAATCATACCCAGAGGGTATTTCTGTTTGGTGTCATCCCTACCCTACTCTCCAAACCACAGCACAATGCTCTACATCTATATCTGTCTTTCGAGGCTTCATGCGATAGGTTTCTATTTCACAATTCTCTACACTGTATTTTTCACTCAGTGCATCTATGGCATCTTCAAATTCATACTCTAAGGCTTCTATGTCGGCCTGTATGCTAGCCATACGCTCCTCTGCTCTAGAGATGTCTCCACGCTCTTTAAGAATATTGCTCCCTTTTTTAAACGCACGTCCTATCTTTGTGGGGCTTGTGCGTCCAAACAATGCACCCAGTACAGCGATGCCTGTCTCTATCATAGAGCTTGTAGAGTCTGCCTCCTCTTTTTCTACACGTGCTTTGGCACGACTTAGTCTATCAAGCAGTGTTTTCTCTTTTTTCTCAAAACGTATTTGGAGTTTTTCTATCTCTGCCTCTTTTTTATCATTAAGCATATCTTGAAGCCTTATTTTAAAGTCAGATTCGGACTCCTCTACTTTTGATTCAAGCTTAGGTTTATTACAGCGTAACAACTCTAAATGTTGCTCTCTATAAAGCGTCTCTTTGAGTGCACGTATGGCTTTTTTGAGTCCTTTGTCTTCTAAGATGATTTGAGGCAGTGGCTCAAACTTGGCTTTACTGGGTGCCGTATGGGGATAATTTTCAAAATGCTCCTCCTCTTCTCTTGCCTCTCTCCAGTCAAGATTTCTTTGATTTTGTTCTAAAGGCAAAGAGAGTATTAACACTCTCTCTTCATCAATCCCCTTGCGTTGGTTGTAAAAGTGTACGGTTGCCAAAGCTCCCAATGTAGGGCTATATTGGTTTGTTTGGCTGGTATCAACTTCAAAATATTGAGAGATAGAGTCATCTATATGCTGAAAACTCTCTAACGCTCTGTTTTTTTGCATCATGGTATCAACAGTTTCTGCTTCAATACTCTGTGCCTCTTTTTGTGCCTGCATCAGAGTGCTTATCTCATCACGTTTAAGTGGCCCTTTGAGATAAGAGAGCACCCAGCGTGTAGAGAAGAGTCTAATATCTTCCAGATGGGAAGATTTGAGAAAAAAGGTGCGTTTTTTGAGATTTGCCAACAGGGCTTTGATTTCACTCTTGCTGTAAGAGCTGCCTACTTTACCTCCCAACCCATCTATGACACGCTCTATATCTTGGCTGGTCTGCAGCCTGCCTATAAACCATGTTCCGATATTAGAGAGTCCTTTATAGTCCAAATCTACAGGGTTTTGCGTACTTAGCACCACCCCTACACCAAAAGCTCTTGCCTGTTTGAGAAGTAGGAGCATAGGCTCTTTGCTTGGTGGATTTTTGCTAGGAGGGAAGAAGCCATAAATCTCATCCATATACAGAAGTGTTTTGAGTGCGGAAGTACCAGATTGCCTACGCATCCATGCGATATATTTATTAAGCAGAAGTGTCACAAAAAACATACGTTCATCATTGTTCAAATGTGAAATAGAGAAGATAGCGACTTTCGCTTTGCCATTTTCATCATAAAGGAGTTTTTGTATATCTAAACGCTCTCCTTGCAACCAAAGAGAGAAAGAGGGACTTGCAAGCAGTGCATTAAACTTTGTCGCCAGTTTAAAACGTGCCTCTTGTGGGTAAAAGTCATCTAAAGGTAAAACACCTATCTTTTTAAAGCTTGGTTTGATAATTTTGCCAATAAGGGTTTCAATACTTAAATCTTCGTTATTTAGCCATGCTTTGGTAATGATTTGTGCAAGAAGGATATACGCTTTGGACTCTAATGGGTCTGCCTCAATTCCCACCAAAGAGAGCAAAGAGACTGTAGTGCTTTTAAGATAGGAGGCAAAAGTATCACTCTCTTCCATCACTTCACTGGGAGGTGTCTCCAATGATGACATCACATTGATTGCCACACCTGCGGAAGAGCCTGGAGTATAGATGGTCTTAGAGACGGCTTGAAGTTTGGCTGCACGCTCTGTGCTTTGCCCCCATGACTCTATGC
>JALVXW010000230.1 GCA_027038155.1 Sulfurovum sp. | reverse complement strand
GGCAAATGCCCACACATAGAGTGATTAAAAGTTGTACCCAACCCTTACAATAGACTTAGTGTCTGTTGCTTTTGCTGTTCCTGGGTGGATTTTATCATAAAGTACCTCTTCTTCTATCGTTACAGAAATGTTTTCTGCTACAAAGAAGTTAAATCCAGCTGTCGCCAATACTTCATAGTCATTTTGAAAATCTTCAACATTTTGCATCGCCCCAACTTTTACAGAGAGTGTACTTGTTTTGTTGAGTATATTTGTGTACTCTGCATACTCATTGGTTGAAGCAAATTTTACTTCAGGTGTATTATCCGCATACTGCTGAAGGTTGTATGCCATACCTACTTTTAGTTTAAGAGAATGCTGTCCATCATTATAGATTTCTTTACCTACCCCTGCACCTACGGAAAATTTATTGTCAAGGTTTTTAAAATCTGGGTTTCTTAGCCAGTTAAGAGAAGCATATCCCAACCATCCATTAGTAATGTACTGCTCTAAGCCCAAGTTGGCTGTGTACTCTTCATTGGTAGTTACACTATTACTTTCATTTAAAAAAGCTGATGCATCAAAAGCAACTTTAAGTTGTTTTTCTGCATACCCCACGGTTGTAAACGCCATAGTGTATTTACCATTTAGGTTTGTTGTTTCTGTATTTCCACTGGTATTGGAAAATCCTAGATTAATTGACTGTGCAAGCTTATTGGTTGCTTTTACACTTGACTTAGAGGAGTACTGTGCCTCTACGTCTGAAAGTGCAACCTCATCTGCGATTACTGATGATGAAAGTGCCAATGTCGCAATGATTGAGCCTGTAATTATTTTATTCATTCTTTTTCCTTTTAATTTAAGGCAAAATTATATCAATCACAACTTAAGGGAACCTCTAATAAAATCCAAATCCATACTTTGATTGTACTATACTTACGCCTCACCACGTATCTGGTACGTAATATCCCCAGCACCAAAAGCAGTCACCAGTCCCTGGGCGTACTCACGTATTACAGAGCCATCACGCATCACCTTTACTACGCCATCCTCTTTGGTTACACTCTCTGCCATGAGTAGCGTATAGCGTGAAAATGCACCTTTTAGGTCTATATCTACTTCCAATTCCCCTGCCGACCAGATAGGGAGTATCACCAACTCATCTACCCCCTCAAAACACTCTACAAAACCTTGCAAATTATCCATTGTTCGTGAATATTTATGTGGTTGCCAAATAACATTGAGTCTATTGAACCCACGCAGAGCTTTGTAGGTTTGCAGAGATTCCATCGTTGCTTTTATCTCTGTAGGGTGGTGACCATAGTCATCTATCACCACACAATCCTCTTTGTTTTGTACGATGTCAAAACGTTTTTTGATGCCCTTGTAATTAAGAAGATTTGTACGTATCGCCTCTAACGCTTCTCCCAGCTCCAGTGCAGCAAGTATGGCAAGAGCAGCATCAAGTGCGATATGATTACCAAAACCAAACACCTCAAAACTACCAAAATCTAAAAGCTCAAACCTAGTATGCGGTTCACCATTGACCAATACAAACTCTATGTTTGCAATATCTCTACTCGGATAGAGTTTAATACTCTCCATATCTAGCGAAGAGAGAAACTCATCTTCAGCGTTAATCACACGTACTTTGGCGAGGTTTAAAAAGTTTCTGTAGGCATTGTAGAAACGCTCCTCATCATACGCGTAGTACTCCATATGTTCAGGCTCCACATTGGTAACGATGGCTAAGTAGGGGTTAGCATTCAAAAAACTCTCATCACTCTCATCGGCTTCAAAGACCACTTTATTGTTTGGATAGTGACGCACATTAGAGCCAAACTCTTTGCTTATCGCACCTATGAGTGCATTGGAGTGTGGGATAATAGAAGCCAGCATCGCCGATGTTGTACTTTTGCCATGTGCTCCACCTACGGCATAGACCTCTTTTTCACCAAGTATTGACTTCAGTGACTCTTTACGTGAAAGCAGTTCTATACCTAATGCTTTGGCTCTTTGGTACTCAGGGTTATTGGGACGCACCGC
>JALVXW010000229.1 GCA_027038155.1 Sulfurovum sp. | reverse complement strand
ATAAATGCTGCTGACATTACAGAGATTAAGATAGGTACTATCTTCTTTGCAGCAGCTAATTTATCCTCTTTATAAACTATTTGAGATTTAATAATGTAGAGAAAAATAGCAGCAATCAACCCACCAAGAACAGGTGAGATAACCCATGAAGCAACTATTTTACCCATGGTTCCCCAAGAGACGATAGAAAAACCACCAGCAGCTATACCACCACCTACAACACCACCAACGATAGAGTGAGTAGTAGACACGGGAGCTTTAAGCCAAGTAGCAAGGTTTAGCCAAAGTGCAGCAGCTAGTAGTGCAGCAGACATATTACCCCACTAAGTAAATACCCAAACTTTTGAAAGAGTGAGAGGAGGTAAGATGTGAGCGAAAAAAGCTGTAGGACTAACTGGTTAATTCAAAGATTTTTTTGCTTGCAGGTTGCCTTCTCTCACTCTTCCCGAAGGGTGCAGTGCTTTCGCCCATACTCTGCGTTAGATTTTCTTGAATTCGCTAAGGCGAGTCCTTCAAAAATCTGCCTTGATTATGAACGAAATCACAGCATCAAAAATTTGGGTATTTACTTAGTGGGGTAATAGCATAGACAAAGAGCATCGGGTCACCACCAAATGCAGAAGGGTCAATGATACCTTTTTTAATCGTACCAACCACATCTCCACCAGCAACCAAAGCACCCATAGCTTCAAATATAGCTGCTATTACTATAACGCCACCCATAGTAATGGCACCAGAGCCATACGCAGGACCAACATTGTTTGCAACATCATTTGCTCCAATATTCATAGCCATATAGGCACCAAATACGGCTGCTAGAACTAAAAAGCCACCATGTGTAGCCTGCCCGATGATACTGTTTGCATAAAAAGCAACAACTACTGCAAATGCTGCACCTATCAACATTTTAAATGTGTTATTCATTGATCTTCCTTCAATTGTAAATATGAAGAAAGTATAGAGAAAAAGTATTACAATTTTGTTACTAAATTGTAATACTTTGAAGAGGGGTAGATAATTACCACTTAACTTGAGCAGTAACCATTACCTTATCTGTATCTTTTGTAGCTGTTTTTTCATCTTTTTCATAACTTGTTATAAACTCAACATTTTTGTTGTATTTATATGAAAGAGCTGTAATCGTTGTCTTTTTCTCAGTTCCATCATCAAGTTTATAGTCATCATATCTAGCTATAGCGTTAAACTTATCTAGGCTATCAGAAAGTGTTTTAAGTCTAAACTCGCCATTGACTGACCAGCCATCACCTTGCCTAGATACATCCGCCTTGTCTGCTTTTACATATTGAGCTGCAATAAGGAACGCTGACTGGTTATATACTGCATGAACTCCATACCATACATAGTCACCATCTACATTTCCAACTTTATTTTCATCTTGACCATACTGTCCAAAAAATGATACATCTGCATACGTTTTGCTATGATGACTCTTGCCTGTACCCAAAAGGTGCCCTGTTAGTCTCCATGCAGCTCTTAGACCCTCGCCATCTTCATCACCATGGTAACCAGCACCATTAAATATACCTAGTTCAGAAGAGAAGTAGTCTGTTTTTGTTTTGAAGTTTATACCATAGTCAGATGATGTTTGAAGATGTCCACCATTATGTTGTTCACTAAATGTTTCACCAATAGCTCTGTATTTCCATCCGTGATGCTCCTCAAAGTCAAGCCATGGAGTGTGCACCAAGCCTATCTCAACACCAGTAAACGGCAAAACATTATTTAAGAAAAGGTAGGCATATTTCACCCTTACGTCTAAAGAACCTTTATCAAAGTTGGCATTTTGTTTTGCATCAAGAGTTACTCTCATATAACTTTTGGGATCTTCAAAAAAGTAGGCTTTTACTTGTAGATAGTTTCTACTTACACCAAATTTATTGGTTCTGTGTCCACTTGCATCCTTGTTACTTAAAAAATGAATATAATGTGTTCCTGAAAATTTAAGTACTGTTGCTCCCGATTTCACTGTAACGCCTGCTGGTGTTTTTACATCAACTACGGGTTCTGCTGGTG
>JALVXW010000228.1 GCA_027038155.1 Sulfurovum sp. | reverse complement strand
AGTTTTTATT
Source organism: Sulfurovum sp. (assembly GCA_027038155.1). Taxonomy (GTDB): domain Bacteria; phylum Campylobacterota; class Campylobacteria; order Campylobacterales; family Sulfurovaceae; genus Sulfurovum. Next base: position 2,033 of record JALVXW010000228.1, on the reverse strand, counting down.
TAAGTTGAGATTATTTTGTATTGCCTAAATATAATGGATAATACATCTTCACATTCTCCGCGTTAGATGTCGTTTCTAAGCTCACAAAATGGTTTTGTTCGTAAAAGTTTATAACTTTTGTATGATTAATAGCATCTAAAACAACGACTCTGCCACCAATAATTTTTGAGGCTTCGGTGATAGTTTCAATAGCATCCATAAGAATATATCTACCAATGAGATGTACGCAAGTATCAGATTTACCTAGTTGTGCGATAAGAAAACAGGCTATTTCTGTACGATTTTTGTCTATTCCATCTATCTTTTTAATGGTACTTTTAGAAAGGTTTTTTGTCTCTAGCACATTGAGTGAAATAGTAAAATAAGCAACTACCTCTTTGGTAGGTGAGATATAAAGATACGTCTTTGTGATACTTCTGTGTTCAAAAGAGATAGCTTTATTTTTGTCTTTAATAAAGTTTTCTAGGTCTTTGTTTTTGTTGCAGTTAAATGTTTGGCACAAGGTGAGTACAAAGTCTTCATTGTAGACATCTAGTAAAGTAGCGAGTGGCACAAAACTAAGTGACTGATAGTATTCTTTGGTGGTAATGATACTAGCCTAAAAGTTTTTTAAGAGAAAGTGTTTTGTATTTGATGCTAGAAGATGATTTTTTATCTTTTTGAGAAAGTTCTCTTTTTTTGGCATATTCAGAGCTATGAGCATAAGATAATGCTTTATCTGAAGTGGTATTTAAGGTAATTTTTTCAAATATGCTTTTCGTCATAATAATGCTCCTTTATGTTTTTTGTTATAATATACTATAACATAATTCACAGCAAATGTAAATAGTTAAAAAAGGAGAAATTGTGCTTTTTAGTACTGGCTTTCTCTTTTTTTAGTTTTGCCAACATTTCACCACAATTCTTAAGTGATGAGAGCGGTACGTTTACCGACAGCTACGACTATGAAGCCTTTGGAAAACTCCTCAGCAAAGAGGGCAACACCACCAACCACTACAAATTTACAGGTGAACAGTTAGACGAAGAGACCCAAAACTACTACCTTAGAGCCAGATACTACGCTCCAACCACTGGACGCTTTACGCAGATGGATAGCTACCATGTGTCTAAAACTATGACATAAAAGGATTAACAATTGTAAGTGTTTTCTCTACCTTCAAGTTATGTTGCATATCTTCACTATACAAGATGTCACATTTTCCCAACAAAGCAGAAGAGACTATCAATGAGTCATAATAAGAGAATAGATATTTCTCTCTTAATTTAGCTGCTTTGATAAACATATTTTTTGTAAAATTAATCACACTATACTGCTCATAGCAATCTACAATAAACGCTTCTATATCACTGTTGGACATATGTAGTTTTTTAAGCATATTATTACTTACTTCATTAATAACTTGCGTACTTATGATAGCAGTTTGATTGACGATGGAAGAGGCAATTTTTTGCTTTTTAAGGTCTTTTGTGCTAAAAGCATAGAGGAAAATGTTTGAGTCTATGAAGTAGTTATCTTTCATTTGCCTCATCTCTTGATAGGAATGTAGTATGCTTATTTAACGTAATAGGATTTTGTGAATATTTGGCTATAAAGTTAGATGTTTTTTTCTGTGTATTTTGTGTTGTTGATTCATCTAAAATAATAATACGTACAGGTTTATTTTCAAATGCTTCATAGTTTGGTATTTGAATAAAAGAGTTTTTTATTGTTGTTTGAAATTCAACAGCATTCATAGGTGACTCCTAATTTTTATTATTATTATACCGTATGAGATAAATAACAGACCTAAAAAAGGAGAAATTGTGCTACGCTATCTACTGCTGGTGATGATATTCTCTTTTTTTAGTTTTGCAAATATTCCAACTTTCTTCATCTACCACTATGATGGTTTGGGAAGTGCAAGATACCTCTCAGACTCTACAGGAGCATTTACTGACAGCTACGACTATGAAGCCTTTGGAAAACTCCTAAGCAAAGAGGGCAACACCACCAACCACTACAAATTTACAGGTGAACAGTTAGACGAAGAGAC
>JALVXW010000227.1 GCA_027038155.1 Sulfurovum sp. | reverse complement strand
ATGCATTGGGGGTAGACAGATTTTTAAGAATTGCTCCAGAGCTTTACCTTAAACAACTTATTACTGGTGGTATGGATGCAGTATTTGAAATAGGTAAAAACTTTAGAAATGAAGGGATTGATGCTACTCACAACCCTGAGTTTACCGTTATTGAATTTTACTGGGCATACAAAACCTATATAGAACTTATGGAAATAACCGAAGAGCTGTTCGATTATCTTTTTGATACATTAGAACTTGACAGAAAACTACCTTATGGAGATAAAGAGGTAAACTTTGCCACTCCATTTGCACGTGTAAGCTGGATTGACTCTATTGTAGAGATTGGTGGCGTTCCACGAGAGATAGCAGAAGATAGAGACAAAGGTTTAGCATTTTTAAAAGAGAACAATCTAAAATATGATGAAAACTGGACTATTGGTTATGTTCAAGCTGAACTCTTTGATGAGTATGTTGAAGCAAAACTGATTGACCCAACCTTTATTATTGATTACCCTGTAGATATCTCTCCACTGGCAAGAAGATCTGATGCCAACCCTGAGATAGCAGAACGTTTTGAGTTCTTTGTAGCAGGTGCAGAGTTGGCAAATGGTTTCTCAGAACTTAATGACCCTATTGACCAATACAATAGATTTCAAGCACAAGTTGAGGCAAAAGAGCTAACAGGTGATGATGAAGCGATGCACATGGATACCAACTTTGTAAAAGCACTTAGCTATGGTATGACTCCAACTGCTGGTGAAGGAATAGGAATTGACAGACTCGTTATGATGCTGACCAATCAACAGACCATTCGTGATGTACTTCTTTTCCCAGCCATGAGACCAGAAGCACCTGTAGCAGAGGCTCCAAAAGTTGACCCATCTACCCAATGTAAAAAGTGTGGAAATGATGTAGCAGAAGAGTTAAAACCTGCCAAAAAAGGCAAAGGGATGTTCTGTATAGATGGAAATGCTTGTAAAACACGAGCTTCTGAAAGAACTTAGACTTTTTTATGACGGTGCGTTGGAAAACGCACCCTACAAATATAATTTAAAAATATCAAGGTGTTCTTAAATTATATTTGATATAAATACACCATTATTAAACCCAAAGGAACCACATGAGTTACGCTATGGAAACATTTGATCCAGAAATTTTTGAAGCCATTAACCAAGAGTTAGATCGACAAACCAACCATTTAGAGATGATTGCCTCTGAAAACTTTACCATTCCAGCTGTTATGGAAGCGATGGGTTCAGTTTTTACTAACAAATATGCAGAAGGTTACCCATATAAACGTTACTATGGTGGATGTGAACATGCAGATACTGTAGAACAATTAGCAATTGATAGAGCTTGTGAACTTTTTAATTGTAAATTTGCAAATGTACAACCACACTCAGGAAGCCAAGCCAATGGAGCCGTTTATGCTGCTCTTCTAAAACCTTATGATAAGATTTTAGGTATGGACTTAAGCCATGGTGGTCATTTGACACATGGTTCGAAACCATCATTTTCAGGTAAAAACTACCAGAGTTTTACTTATGGTGTAGAGCTTAATGGGTACATCAACTACGACAAAGTAATGGAAATTGCCAAAACAGTTAAACCTAAAATTATCGTTTGTGGTGCCTCTGCTTATGCTAGAGAGATTGACTTTAAGAAGTTTAGAGATATTGCTGATGAAGTGGGTGCTATTTTATTTGCTGACATTGCTCACATTGCTGGTTTGGTTTGTGCTGATGAGCATATGAGTCCTTTCCCTTATGCTGATGTTGTTACAACTACAACTCATAAAACATTGGCTGGTCCTCGTGGTGGTATGATTATGACCAATGATGAAGATATTGCTAAGAAAATCAACTCTGCAATCTTTCCAGGTCTGCAAGGTGGTCCACTGGTTCATGTTATCGCTGCAAAAGCTGTAGGGTTCAAACATAACCTTTCAGACGAATGGAAAGCCTACGCAAAACAGGTTAAAGCAAATACAAAAGTATTGGCTGATGTTCTTATTAAAAGAGGATTTGACCTTGTCAGTAATGGTACAGACAACCACTTGGTATT
>JALVXW010000226.1 GCA_027038155.1 Sulfurovum sp. | reverse complement strand
GATGGTGCTTGTGGTTGTGGACACTAAGCATTTTTAAAATATTTATCTAAAATACCTCTATTTTTTGTAGGGGTCATCAAAGTTTTGGTGTTGTGCGTATGCAACACCTTAACAAATTCTCAAAAAACATGACAATTTGACATTTTTTTCTTATTGTTTTATAACTCTTACTATAATACTTCCATGACAAATTATGCAACACCACAACTTTATGCCTTTACATTATTACTACTTTTTGGATTATGGTTTTTATATACTTTTTATCGTCTATATAGAAGGTTTGGAAACAGAAGCCTGCTTGGTAAAAATCGTACGTTAAAAAAGCTCAAAAAGCTCTCGTGGGAGGATTTTGAACGCTTAACCATGGAGCTTTTTGAAAAGTTAGGGTGGCAGGTAGAGGGCAATAGTAAAAAGGGTGCAGATGGTGGGGTGGATATATGGATGAAAAAACACTCTTGGATGAAAAAAGATACCCACGCCATCGTGCAGTGTAAACGTTATGAAGAGGCACTTGTCACAATAAAAGTGATACGTGAGATGTATGGTCTGATGTATGAGTATGAAGTAGATGAGGTCTATGTGGTGACTACTTCTCGTTTTACTAAAGAGTGCTATGCTTTTAGTAAGGATAAGAAGATAACGTTGATTGATGGTAAGGGGTTGGTAAGGCTGATAGAAAAGGTATAACGGTAATACTATAACCCAAATCACGAATTTCTATTTCGTGATTTGGGTTAAACTTCTCCTTGAGATAATTCAAAAATTAATATATACTAAAAAATATATACTTCTCCTCGTTCCCACGTTGCACGTGGGAATGCATACTCCACCCCAAACTACCAAAAACGCTCAAAAGGAAAGGTGCCAGTCGCCAACGACAACCCTTTGCTCGTTCCCACCGAGGATGGATGGGAACGAGCTACGGATGGGAACGAGTCAAAATTCAAGAGAGAGAGTAATATATGCTATACTATTGCCAAATCATATTATAAAAAAAGGGATTGAGGATGAAAAAAATAGTGATATTTTTGATGTTGGGGTTGATGTTTGCTACGGTGGTACTCAATGGTGATGCAAACATCACTCTGGAGCAAAACACCCCTTATACCGAAGAGGGTGCAATGGCGGTAGATGATGTGGATGGAAATGTTTCTGTAAGCATAAATGGAACGGTAGATACCAGTAGAGTAGGAACCTGCACGCTTACCTACACTGCTAAAGACAAAGCAGGCAATGAAGCAAGTGTGAGTAGAGAGGTGAAGGTGATTTCTAAGTATAAGATACTCATTACTAGTAAAAAGGGGAATACTGCTTATTATGGAGGGTATGCCTATTTTAACATTGCTTTAAGTCATAAACCTACACATCCTGTGGAAGTCTATGTGGAGTCTGACAACCCTAATGAGGGAATAGTACCTAAAAGTAAAGCTTGGGGTTGGGATATGAAAACAGGCAGGATAGTGATACATCCTGAAGATTGGAAAGAGGGAGAACAAATAGTTGTCAAAGGAACCAATAAAAACGTCATAAACGGTAAACAAGACTACCACATCATCACCTCTCCTGCCGTGAGTGATGACCCGCACTTTGATGGGGTGGATGCTGAAGATGTGCATATGGTGGGGGCGATACTGAAGATAGGTGTGCCCCATGAACCTCAGGTGTTTTTTTCAGGGTATGAGCAGAGTCTAAGTATATGGTTAGATGAAAATGGTGAGTATGCACCTTATGATTATCCTAAGATAACACTTGTCGATAAACCAGAGGGTATGGTAGAGCATGAATATAAAGGCTTTGTGTGGAAACCTACAAAAGAGGATGAGGGAAAAACGTTTCACATCAAAGCAAAAGTAAATGATAATACTAAGTATAGAAAATCTCCATCCCCATTGCATGATGAAGTTGATTTTGATGTGAGGGTGGCTAAACCACACATTTTAAAACAAGAGCTAAAAAATCATGTGATTACAGTAACTGATGAGAATAGCGTCTTAAAAGGTGTTACCGTAGAAGTGATAGATAAAAGTGTGGATATAAGTGGATTAAAACT
>JALVXW010000225.1 GCA_027038155.1 Sulfurovum sp. | reverse complement strand
GGCTAAGCTCATCAATGAGAATAATGTTTCCATCTTTGTCTCTGCCAAACTCCAGTTTAAAATCGACTACTTTAATGTCAAGCTGGGCATAAAACTCTGAAAGAAGTGTATTGATGCGTCTTGCCATGAATCTAATGTAGTCTAGCTCATCTGCATGGTTTACAAGGTTTAAAATAAGACAGTGTTGGTCATTGAGCTTTGGGTCACCCAGTGCATCATTTTTATAGTCAAACTCTACCAATGTAAAAGGAAGCACTGTTTTATCTTTGATACCAAGGTTTTTACTGAGACTCCCTGTAGCAATATTTCTTACAATAACCTCAATCAAAATCACCTCTGCACGCTTATGAAGCATGTTGTTGTCATCTAGCATATCTACATAATGTGTAGGAATGCCCTTTTCTTCAAGATACTTAAACAGCTCTGTAGAGATTTTGTTATTTAAGGCACCTTTTCCCTCTTCGCTAGACTTTTTTTCACCATTAAAAGCAGTTAAATCATCTTTAAACTCTGAGATAAGTAGATGCTCATCTTCTGTCTCCCAGATTTTTTTGGCTTTTCCTTCATAAAGAAGTGTTGTTTTTTGCATTTATCTCTTTCCTTTATTTGTGATAATCAGGGCTTTTAAAATATCTACAGCTGATTTAAGTTGTGCATCATTGTAGAGTTGTTTTTCGGTAATGACTCTCTCATCAACTTTGGTTTCACTGTTTTGTGTAGAGCTATTGTTTTCATTTGATACTTTACCATCTATCTTTTCAAGTTCTGTTTGAAGGTGTTTTTTGAGATCACGCTCTTTAAGCAATATTGGGTCTTCTTTAAACTCTATTTTTCCTAAATGTACAGTGATGTCAGGTGTTACGCCTACATTTTGAATAGTACGTCCACTAGGGAGATAGTAGCGTGCAATAGTCAATTTAAGTGCCTCTGTTTTACCTACAGGCATAACAACCTGTACAGACCCTTTTCCAAATGTCTTCTCTCCTACGGTAACAGAACGGTTAAAGTCTTGCAGTGCACCAGAGACAATCTCTGAGGCACTGGCACTTCCTCCATTGACCAAAGTGACAATAGGTGTATGGGTATCTGTATCGGCTTCGTGTGCAGGATAGCTCATGTTCTCTCTTTGAACACGTCCTTTTTGACTCACAATAGTCCCTTTTTCAACAAACATATCAACAAGACCCACGGCTTGATTGAGGAGTCCTCCAGGGTTATTTCTTAAATCCAAGATAATCCCTTTGGTCGCATTGTGTTCGGCAATCGCTTTTTTGACACCTTTGACTACTTTTTGGTCAAAAGAGGTGATGTGAAGGTAGAGGATATCCTCTCCTATGGTTTTAGCATAGACAGATTGGATTTTGATAATATCTCTGGTAATTTTGATTTTAAGGGGTTTTGGCTCTTTTTTCCTAATAATAGTAAGCACAAGGCTTGTTCCTGGTTTTCCTCTCATGAGTTTTACAGACTCGTCAATACTCATACCAATAGTCGCTTGATCATTAATTTTAAGGATAATATCTCCAGCTTTTACGCCTGCTTTAAATGCAGGTGTACCATCAAGTGGAGCAATGACAGTAAGTGCTCCATCTTTCATACCAATAGAGATGCCCAAACCACCAAATTCGCCTTTTGTCTGTACCGAGAGGTCTTTGTAGGCTTTGGTATCCATAAAGTTTGAGTGTGCATCAAGGTTTGCCATAAGCCCTTTGAGGGCTTTGTCGACCAGTGTAGTGGTATTGACTTCATCTACATATTGACTCTCAATTACATTGAGAATTTGTGTAAATTTGATATAGGCTTCAAGTTTCTCTTTAGCTGTAGAAGTTTTATAGCTGTTTGAATTGTCTTTTGCTTGTGCAAATGAACCAAACATATACGCTGCAGTAACAGTGGATATAAGTCCAGATAGAATGATTTTTTTACTTTTTTTAATCATAGGTTGAGTATCTCCATTAAATTAGATGAATATTTTAGTTAAAAAGCACTAAGAGGTTGCTTTTGCATACTATATCTCTATAAAGTAAATAGTAAACTAATGGAAAATTTA
>JALVXW010000224.1 GCA_027038155.1 Sulfurovum sp. | reverse complement strand
ATATCTTCGACTTTGCTACCCTTACAGGTGCTTCAGTCGTAGCAGTGGGGCATTACACCTCTTCAATTATGGGAAACAACAAAGAGGTGCAAAACCTTGTTGTAAAAGAGGCACAAAACGCTGGTGAGTTAGCTACAGCACTGGACTTTAACGACTACCTCAAAAAGAGTATCAAGTCCGAGATAGCTGATGTATGTAATATTTCCAACACTAGATATGGTGGAGCGATTACTGCCGGGCAGTTCCTCTCAGAGTTTATAGAGAAGAAAAATGCTGACAAGTGGGCACACATAGACATCGCAGGTCCTGCCTTTGTAGAGCATGCCTGGGGTGAAAACCCTCATGGTGCCTCTGGAGCTGGGGTAAGAATGATGATTAAACTGCTTGAAAAACTTGCCAATACACATACGCATACAGAGGGCTAACCCCCTCTTCACCAACTTTTAGATAAAATCACAAAAATAAATTCGGTAACAAAATTTTAAACGCAAACGCCCTTCGGGTTGAGTGTATACACTTAAAATTTCGTTACCTCATTAATTACATTGAAACACAAGGAAATACCATGGGACTAGGAATAGGACTTGTTGGCCTACCAAACGTAGGAAAATCTACCACTTTTAACGCACTGACCAAAGCACAAAACGCAGAGAGTGCAAACTATCCATTCTGTACTATTGAGCCAAACAAAGCCGTGGTGCCCGTGCCAGACAAACGACTCGATGAACTGGCAAAGATAGTCAACCCAGAGAAAATCCAATACTCCACACTGGATTTTGTAGATATTGCAGGGCTTGTAGCAGGAGCGAGCAAAGGTGAAGGGCTTGGAAACAAATTTTTAGGAAATATCCGTGAGACAGAAGTTATTTTGCATATTGTAAGATGTTTTGCCGATGACAACATTGTGCATACAGAGGGAAGTATTGACCCTATTCGTGATGTGGAGATTATAGAGCAGGAGCTTCTTTTTGCAGATATTGATGCAGTCATCAAGCGGATAGAGATGCTTAAGAAAAAAGCCAAAGGAAATGACAAAAATGCCAAAGAGCAACTAGAGGTGGCAGAGGCACTATTGGCACACATTGAAAATGGTGCACCTGTTTCCACTTTTGAAGAGGTGGTATCTGATGCTTTTATCGCAATGAACAAAGAGTTACGCCTACTGACCTCTAAGCCTATTATCTATGGTGCCAATGTTGATGAAGATGGTCTGGCTGAAGACAGTGAATATGTTCTCAAACTCAAAGAGTATGCTTCTCAGCGTGGTTCAGAAGTGATTAAACTTTGTGCCAAAGTAGAAGAGGATATGGTAGATTTTGATGATGAGGAGCGTGATGAGATGCTTGCTGATTTGGGTGTAACAGAGTCTGGATTGGAGCAGATTATCCACAAAGGGTTTGATACACTTGGGTTACAGTCTTACTTTACTGCTGGAGTCAAAGAGGTACGTGCATGGACAATTCGCAAAGGCACTACTGCACCTAAAGCAGCAGCGGTCATTCATAACGACTTTGAAAAAGGATTTATCCGTGCAGAGGTCATTAGCTATGAAGATTTTGTTGCTTATGGTGGAGAGCAAGGTGCCAAAGAGGCAGGAAAAAACAGACTTGAAGGCAAAGAGTACATCGTACAAGATGGTGATGTTATGCATTTTAGATTTAATGTTTAAGGCTTATTGTGAAAAAAATACTTATATTTGCTGTACTCTCCTTACTTTTAGGAGGGTGTGATTCAAAAAAAGGGACATTTTTAAAGAGCGTACAGAGCCAAAACTCACACAAAGCCTCTGTAGCCAAACTCAAAAAGCTTATTAAAGAGGAGCAGTTAACCCTCTTTGGAACCATAGACCACAAAGCCAATGCTACAGCGGTTAATATGGACCTGAAGCCAGAAACCGTTGTGGTATTTGGCAACCCCAGAATGGGTACCGTACTGATGAACTGCAACCCCTCTATGGGGCTTGATTTGCCTTTACGTATTTTGGTTTCTACCAACTACGAGGGGGAAACAAGTTTCACCTATACCAACCCAGAGTATTGGTCACTTAAGCATAATA
>JALVXW010000223.1 GCA_027038155.1 Sulfurovum sp. | reverse complement strand
CCTTTAAGCCGCTCCATTAAACCTAAAAGTCCGCCTACAAGGTATTTAACATTAAAGCCTTGCTCTGCCAAATAGACTCTAGCCATATTAGAGCGGTCGGTATGCGGGCATGCAACTGCTATCAATTTATCTTTTGGAAGCTCATCCAATCTTTTTGGCAGCTCATTTGCAGGAATTTTAAGCCCGAAATTAACTTGCCAAACCTTTGTCTCCATTGGAACCCTAATATCTACAAGCTCCGCCTCGCCTTTATTGTAAGCTTCTATAAAATCATCGATAGAAATTCTAAAATTTTTCATTTCACTTGGAACAATGTTCTCTGGAAAATTTGCCATTTTTGTTATCCTTTTAAATAATTTTTTTTAACCCTGCATTGCAAGGCTAGAAAAAATTATAATTACTTTTGTGCGGTAAGGATACCGCACCCTACATTATCCTTCAACTTTCTCCCTTAATTTTAGCTATATAATCCCTAGCCTTATCGCCGCGCAGGTAATCGACAGTTCCTAGCAGACCGTCAGTTAAATAGCGTGCATTAAAGCCTTTAAGTTTTAAAAAGAGCCTTGCAATTTCGGCTCTGTCATAATGCGGACAGACTGTAACTATAGTCTTATTTTTATCAAGTTCATCTATTCTATTTGGCAACTCATTGAGCGGAATATTTTTGCCAAATCCTAAATGCCACACTTCGTATTCATCCCTAAAGCGAATATCGATAATTTCAGCTTTACCCTCTTCGTAAAGCTTTAGCATCTCATTTAGCTTAATCTTCATCGCTTTTCGTTCATCGTAATCGAAACTTTTTAAGTAATCATCAAAACTTATCTCTTTCATAATTCTCCTTTTTTATTAAAATGGTGCAGTGAGGCACTATAAACCCTACACCTTCACCCTTCTGCCTTCAACCTTCACCCTTTCTTTCCAAATTTATGCAATAGACTCTCTAACGCTTCTACTGCAATATCTGGTGGCATATGTCCGTGAGTATAGTGGTATTCATCATCAAAGCCGGTTTTCATCATTTTAGCAATCGGTGAGTGCCATGCAAAGTCATATTCGCCATTATAAAGTGCATTAGAGTAAATCAAAATTGCATCAAAGCCTCCCATATTCATAATACAGAAAACTTCCGGATTAAACGTAACCTCTTCGTGTTCGATATTTTCGGCTTTTAAAATAGAACTTACAGCAACATCTGCTTGATTAATTGCAATGTGTCCAAGTTTTGGTTGAGCTAAAGCACTTACATCACCGGCTGCAAAGATATTATCAAAGCCGATATGTTTCATTGTTTTATCTACAGGCACCCAGCCTTTATCGTCTCCCAAGCCGCTTTTTGCGATAAATTCAGGTGCAATGTACGGTGGTATAATAATTGCCAAATCGCAATCCATACTGCTGCCATCGCTAAAGATAACCTTATCTTTTGTAATCTCTACTAACTCTTTTGCTGTTGTTAGCTCAATACCTCTCTCTTGCATAAGCTTTGCAACAGGAGCTCTAGCCTCATCGCCCACATCTTCAAAGAAAATTTCTGCCGGCGAGAAGACATTTATTGTGCTTTTATCTCTTTTGCCCTCTTTGCGTAATTTATGGTCTATCATAAACATAACTTCGCCAATAGGACCTTCGCATGGGGCTTTTAAGTTAGGGGCTTCTACCATTGTGCCAAATTCGCTTTTTGCAGCCCCTGTTACAATATGCCCACCTTCAAAACTTTTTAAACGCTCATAAAGCCTTTTTGCCTCGATATCATCACAAACTGAATATCCAAACTCCCTGTATCCTTTTATTGAATCGTAATCTTTAATTGCTCCAGAAGCAATTATCACATAATCATACGATAATTTTTCACCGCTTTTTAAAACTATCTTTTGGGCATCGGTGTCGATTAAATCCACCTCATCTTCGACAAATGCTACTGTGTGTTTTCTAGCTTGTGGAGCAATGTCGATATGCACATGCTCTAAATCTTTGCCATCAAATGCCACTTCAGGCAAAGCCGGCTTCTCTAAAGAGGTTTCACTTTTATCTACAACAGTTACCTCAAAATGGTAATCGTAATCA
>JALVXW010000222.1 GCA_027038155.1 Sulfurovum sp. | reverse complement strand
TATCAAACACTCTTTGCCAAACATGCAGGTGCCGTGGCTGCCCCTACTGCCTCTTTGCACTTTACACCTACACTTTTTAAAGCACTAGAACAACGACACAAAACGCACAAAATCACATTGCATGTAGGAGCAGGCACCTTTAAGCCTGTTGAAGTAGAACAGATACTCCAACACCCGATGCACTCTGAGTATTTTCACATTCCCCAAAGTGCTGTAGATATACTAGAACAAAACACTCCCATACTCGCCATAGGTACCACGGTCACAAGAACACTAGAGTACTATGTACGCACAGGCACAACACAAGGAGAGTGTGACCTCTTTCTACATCCGCATAATCCACCTAGGCGTGTTACACATTTATTAACCAATTTTCACCTTCCAAAAAGCACACTTATTATGTTGGTTTCAGCTTTTATTGGAAGAGAAAAAACATTATCTCTCTATGAAGAAGCCATCAAAGAGAACTATAGATTTTTCTCTTATGGCGATGCCATGCTTATACTCTAAGGTACACGATGAAAAAAAAGATACACTATACACTATTTTTGACTTTAGCCCTGCTCTTTACAGCATGTGGCTCAAAACAGCCCAATTATGAGATTATTAAACCCAAAGTAAAATATACACCCAGTAAAAAAAATCTGGAAAAGATGGTAAAAAAGCTACAAGGAAGCCCTTACGTATGGGCAGAAGAGGGACCAGAAAGCTTTGACTGTTCTGGTTTTACCTACTATATGTATGGCTCTATGGGGATAGAGATACCTCGCGTAGCAAGAGAGCAGGCAAAAGTGGGCAAACGCATCTCTGTACACGACCTGAAATACGGAGACCTTATCTTTTTTGATACCAACAAAAGACATAGAGGACGTATTACACATGTGGGAATGTATCTGGGCAATGGGTGGTTTACCCACGCAAGTACTGTCAAACGTGAAGTCATCTACTCCAACCTCAACACTTCTCGCTACTACAAAAAACGCCTACGCATCTGTAGACGCTATCTGCCTGAGATAGAGAAAGAGACTACTTTCAAACCTTGGAAAAGAAGTATTCAAAAAAAGAACAAAACAAACACCAAAAAACCACACGAACAAACAAAAGGCACATTCTACGCACAAGTAGGTTCTTTTAAGGGCTTACCCCATAAAAGTTTACTCCATACCATCACAAAATATGGATACCACTATAGGCTTATCAAATTTTCAGCAAAAGGTGTAACGATATCTAAACTACTTATTGGACCCTACAAAACACGCACACAGGCACACAATATGCTTCCACGCATCAAAAAAGAGATTAAACATAGTGCCTTTATCGCCCAAATTCGTTAACTCACAATAGCTACAATTAAGCACCATACCTCAAATAGCCACCTTTTTTATACGACTTTTTCCCAAAAACTAAAACGGAAGGGAAATGAGTAAAAAAACCAAATTCATAACACCATATTTATTTGGTATTTATTTGCTTTTTGGAGACAGACAAGTAAAATCCCTAAAGATAATCAAAATTTAATATCATTTAAAAGTTAAATAATACACCTATATCCACTAACCAATCTACTCTTCAATCCACTCCCAGCAAGTAAGCCTCTTTATCCTCTTATCATCAAATGCTTCTTTTATCTCAGATATAGAAAGTTTACATGAAGTATCTTGATGTATCTTTTTTGATCTTATACAGTTTCTGCCATCTTTTTTTGCTAGATACAACATCTCGTCGGCATAGTTTATAGCCTGATCAATAGATTTAAAATTTTCTGGATACCTGTTCAGCCCTATAGAAACTGTTATTTTGATTTCTTGGGTTCCCCAAATAAATTTTGTCTCTTCAGCCTTGTTTTTAATCCTTCTTGCTATCTGTTCACCGATATCTATATTGTTTTTATTTTCTATAAAAATTAAAAATTCCTCTCCCCCATAACGAAAGAGAACATCATTTTCTCTTATTGCCTGTTTTGTTAAATGTGCAAATCCTTTAAGTATAGCATCTCCTGCTTCATGACCATAGCTATCATTTACCTTTTTAAAATAGTCAATGTCTATCATCATTATCTGATAATTAT
>JALVXW010000221.1 GCA_027038155.1 Sulfurovum sp. | reverse complement strand
TTAGCTCTATACTCTCACCTGGTTTTATTGCAATATGAGCTGACTCTAAATTTTTTGGTCGCTTATAACCGCCCCGCTCAAACTCATGCGTTGCACTTGGACGCAGGGTATTAATAAATACCTTTACTACTACATCAGAGTTATCCTCTCTAGTAACCTTAAATGTTTGCCCAGGCAGTGCATACGCCCCAGTTGCTCTAAATGGTACTTTTGATTTTAGAGTTACTACTCTTGTTGTAGGCGTAACAGCAGAAAAATCGGTGCTTGAAAAGTTGCCTAAATCGCTTTGGGTATAATTAATCTTTCTAAAATTATAAACCGCACTATCGGCATATAAAGATTCAAAAAAGTCATTATTATCACTTGCTACCTTATCCATAGGAAAATGCACATTTTCTCTAATCTTATCAGCCATTAATATAAGCAGTTTTTGCAATCTATATCCATCATTTGCAAATATATCGATACTCTTTTCATCTAAAACATCAACTACATTTTTTGTTGCATCAAGGCTTGCATAAACCTCATCTAACCCCTCTACCTCTTTACAATCATCGCCATTTTCATCGTAATTGCCATCTTTATCTTTACATTTGCTCCAATCAAAGGCAAAATCTCTCTTTTTAAAATGCTCAAAAATCTGCTTTATCTTTGCAACTGTTGGGTCAAGCAGCTCCAAATCGCTGCTTGGATTATAATCTTTTAGCTCTAACTTTTTAAAGTAGTTATTGGCACTATATTGCACATCAAAAAGATTTAAAAGCTCTTTGCCAAGAGTGCTCATCTCGCCGCTTGGTGTTTGGATATAAATTACTCCAACTCCATCTTTTAGGGCATCTTGCACTGCGTTGCTAATAGTTTGGCTGCTATTGCTATCATCAATTTGCGAAATTATTAAAATATCTGGCTTCTTATCTAAACACCCTTTAAGTGCCGCACCATCGCACGCCTTTTTATCGTTATAACTAATATTTGCAAAATGGTTATCAAGCCACTTTCGCTCGCCTCTATCTTTTAATTGTGCAAGCACAACTTTTAGCGGTTTACTTTTTTTGCTTACCCAAAGCAGTGAATTTTTTAATACCTTTTGCATCTGCTCATTGCTCTTATTTACAAATGGGTTTGCTCCAAATACTGCATACCGCCCTGCCCCTTTTGTTCCAATAATTGCAGCTGGCAGATGCTCTATCTTCTTACCGCCATTTGTTGCATTGGTATATAGAAGCGGTGTATTTTTTCCAAGCATAGGCGAAAAGATTGCCCCAGCTCTTGTTAGCGACCAATCAAGAGAGGTTAATGAAGTACCATCATCTTTAGTGGTGCCATCGCTACTTAAATTAAAAATTTGCACTTTAGCATCTTTTAAAAAGCCTTTAGTTTTTTCAATCTCACTTAAAGTTGCATCAATTAACTCTTGTTTCGTTACTTTAGAATGCAGTATATCGCCAGATTTTAAAAGCTGTTCAATCGCATCTTTTGCAGTAACTTCAACAGTTACGGCAACTTTTCGCTTATACTTGCCATCATCTGCCTCTACCTCAAAATTATAAACTCCACTATCAATTTTGCCATCTACTGCCAAATTGCCGCTGCTATCAATACTAAAAAGCTCGTTGCCTAAAATAGTATAGCTAATTTTACCCCCTTGATAATCAACCGCCTTAACAGAGCCAATAGTAGTGCCAACTTTTGTAGCATTAGCAATTAAAAAGTAGTAATTCTCTTTTTCAAATGCTGGAGCAAGAGGCAAAGCCCCATACACTTCTACCTTTCTAAAGTGGATATTGTGCTTTTCGCCCTTAATGCTTGCACCCTTAATTAAAAGGTAATTTGCTCTAAGTGGCGGATTAAAAGTAAATACTTGTTCATCGTTTGTAGCTTCTATTGTAGCAATCTCTTTTTTATCTTCAAGGCTTCCACTGTATGGCGTATCGCTAATATAAACCTTTGCACCCTTTAAGTGGTTTGCAAACTTATCTCTATTTTGCAAAACAATTTTAGAAATCTCTGTTGGGTGTGGCAACTCAATTTGGAGCCAATTTTTGCCATCTTCGCCGCTACTGGTATTATTATAAGTTG
>JALVXW010000220.1 GCA_027038155.1 Sulfurovum sp. | reverse complement strand
GTGTCACACAAAGGTACCTTTGGTCATGCTGCAGTTTTTTGTGGAGAGAAAGAGGGTGCAGGGATCATCGCAGGGATGGCAAGTGCACGTTTTGGTGCAGGGCTTACCACACTGGTAGTGCATGAAAATATTACTCCTCCTCCCTATCTCATGCATGCTACTGTCGTACCAGACAATGCTACAGCACTAGTCATAGGTATGGGACTAGGAGGTTATTTTGAACATGAGTTTTTACAAAAATATGTGATAGATTCTCATCTTCCTATTGTCCTTGATGCCGATGCCTTTTTAAGTGTAGAGCTTTTGTCAATACTCGAACAAAAAGACAGAGAGATAGTCGTCACTCCACACCCCAAAGAGTTTGTCATTATGTGGAAACTGCTTACAGGAGAAAAGTTTACAGTAGAAGAAGTACAAAGCAGACGTTTTGAGATGGTGCGTATGTTTAATGCCCACTATCCACATGTTACTCTCTTGCTTAAAGGAGCCAATACACTCATTATGCAAGAGGAGAAGCTCTACATTAATCCATTGGGATGCTCAAAACTCTCTAAGGGAGGCAGTGGAGATGTGCTTTCGGGACTCATTGTAGCGTTGTTAGCTCAGGGCTATACAGGGGTTAATGCAGCGATACAAGCTTCTTTAGCACTTGTCACTGCTGCCAATCATTACAAAGGCAGCTCTTATGCGATGTTGCCTACAGATATTATTGATGAGGTGGCAAAACTGGAAGACTTGGTAGGGTCATAAGAGGTTTTGTATCTTCAAGCAGTAAAACAGGCTCAATAAAAGGTGTAACACGTGATAAAAGGTTGATAATGGAAAGAATAGGAGTGTTGTAAAAAAATTTTATCCTGTTGTTGTATTTCCAAAGTTGGTCCGCATATAAAAAAATATAGTGAGAGGTATCTCCTATGTTGTCATGGTCTCTGTCAAATCCTTCATACCGATCCCAATAATTATAGGATACGGTATTGTTTTGAGGTGGGCTGGAGGTAAGGTCTTGAAGCACATCTTCAATATTTCCCTTGATGATATTGTGTGTAATCATATTGTTTTTGACAGTAGAATGAAAATGAAATACCTCTGCATTGTATAAAAATTGATTGTAGTTGATGAACCTTTGTATCCCTTTTTCAGTGCCCTTTTCATCTATATAAAATGCTCTTGCATTGTATTTGACCAGGTTATGTTCAAAGTGAAAATGAGTTACCTTGTCGGCAACCACAGCAATGCCTGCTACGCCTTTGGAGCTTAGCAGTTTGTTTCCTGTGACATTGGTGTCCTTGATTCCCATCATTAAAATACCTACAGCATTGTATCTGAACGTATTGTTTTTGATACTGTTTTGGTGACTCATTTCAAGATGCAGTGCAAAGCGATTGTTCAAAAAAGTATTGTCTTCAATGAGATTATGGTGTGCATAGGTGAAGGTGACATCTCGACTGTGTTCTATCGTATTGTTTTGAATAGTATTATGGTTTGCATACCATAGTTTTAAGGCATCTCCACGAAGAGGAATAGCATATTTTTTAGAAGTAATATAGTTGTTTGAGATAAGAGAATCTTCGACCATATTCATATCGATACCATACAGAGAATCGGTAATGTTACACTCTGTGATTTGAATATGTTTGACATGACGGAGCGTGATACCCGCATCAAGATGATCCATTCTCTCTCCAGAAGCTGTAATATGCAGGTTTTTAAGTGTCACATCGTCACTGTTAATGGTAACAACACTTCCGTTTTGCTCTCCCAGAATGGTTATGTTTTTATTTTTGCCTTGAATGGTTAGAGGTTTGTTGATGACAATGTTTCCTTTATATATGCCTTTTGGCAGGGTGAGTGTAGCTCCTTGTGGTGCATTATCAATAGCCTCTTGGAGAACATTGGCATTTAAAAAAAGGGTAGATATACATAGAAGAGGTAAAATTTTTATCATAGAGAAATTTTAACATAAGTCATGTGAGAATCTATAGATTAAAACGATAGAATACGTTCTATGAATAAAATAGCCATACTTTTTAGTGGCAAAGGTACAAATTTTGCCCATATTGTTAAGACTTTGCATCAAAA
>JALVXW010000219.1 GCA_027038155.1 Sulfurovum sp. | reverse complement strand
AGTTTTTTTGTATTTTGCATAGTGGGGTAGTCTCATTTATTTTTTTAATATTAGGTGAATTCTCATTTCTGACGAATATTTTGAAACACAATTCTAGCATCAAATTCTGAAAGTTCTTTAAAATAGGTAATATCCTTAATTCATACAATACCATTATTTGGGATAATATCTCATTTTACCTCAAAAGACTTTGTCTCATTGACAAACTATAGGACGCAAGTGAAATCCGCTGAAGGAGGTTGCGAAAAGTTGTGTTGAGAATGATTTGAAAAATAGGTTTTTAAAAAGTTGCATATTTATCTTTGTTTTTTGTGTCTTAAAGTATAGCAAATCTTTGTTATACTCAAAATAATTATTAAGATTAGGAAACACATTGAAACACCTTATTGACTTTATCGAAACAAAAGATGTGAGTAAAACATCTATCTATAGGCATCTTAAATGTAGTAAAGAAGAGGCACAGTTGGTGCAACATATTTGTAAACGGTATGTGGCAGGATTAGAAGAGGTCTCTGTACTGGAAGTGCTACAAGAGAACTTTTCATCAGAAGGGTATCTCTATTTGCAAAAGCTTGGACTTGTAAAAAATCTACTTGATTTGGGGTGGCTTATTCAGGTAAGTTTTGGGCAGGTAAAAGCACATGAAACGTCTAGGTTGGAGTTGCTTTCTGCTTCTGTGACACCGAGTATCGCACTGCTTCGTCTGCTTGAAGAGGGGTCACTGGAAATCTTTTTGCCAGAGGTAAAGCCCTACACAGACCACTTGGAGTATCTGCAAGACCAGTTTGACATGGTGGCACTTTTGCATAATATCTCTACCTTTAAACAGGGCTTTACTGATAACTCTCTTAGTATTGGACGGCTTAAAAACAAACTTACACTCCTTACCACGCGTATAGAAGAGCGTGTCAAGATGACCCAAACCCCTATTGTAGTGGAGGAGTTTTTTAAAGAGAAAGAGCTAGACGAAAAAGAGAAACGTATTTTTTTGGCACTGTTAAAAGAGGAATACTCTGGAGGAGAGGGACAGTTTAGAGATATGAATACCCTCATAGAGCTTATTAGCTTTGATGAGTACGAGAAGATAAAAAACCGTGCTTTATTAGAAGAGGGTTCAAAGCTTATTACCGAAGAGATTATAGACTATGAAGAGATACTCAATATGTTTGGAGGGGTAAGTCGCTCTTTTTACCTGCAAGAGGAGGTATTGCAGCGCATTATTCACCCTAAGAAAAAGAAAAAAGTTGCCAAACTTAAACTTAATGAACTTGTAGAGGAGCAGGAGCTTTTTGAGTATCTTAAACCTGCAACCACACTAGATGATGTGGTATTGCACCCAAAAACCAGAGAGACACTGAACAATATAGTCAAACAGGTTGACAAAGAGGTATTTAAAAAACTGCGACAGTGGGGAATAAAAGATAAACGCAAAGGAGTAGATGCGCGTATTATCTTCTATGGGGTGGCAGGTACAGGCAAGACCATGACAGCGATGAGTTTGGCAAAAACACTTAAGCGTCCTATCTTGTCATTTGATTGCTCTAAGATACTCTCTATGTATGTGGGTGAGAGTGAGAAGAATGTGCGTAAAATTTTTGATGACTTTAAAGAGTTAAGTAAAAAGGCCAAAGTAGATCCTATTTTGTTGCTTAATGAGGCAGATCAGTTTTTAGGTGCCAGAAGTGAAGGTGCAGGAAGTTCAGCAGACAAGATGCACAATCAGATGCAAAATATTTTTTTAGAACAGATAGAGAAGTTTGAGGGTATTCTCATTGCCACGACCAATCTGCTTGGCAATATAGACAAAGCATTTTCTCGTCGTTTTAACTACAAGATAGAGTTTAAAAAGCCAGGTAAAAAACAGCGTTTAAGGCTTTGGCAGTTTATGCTTCCTGAGGGTGCAGACTATACAGAAGATTTTGATGCAGAGGCACTTGCCAAATATGAACTCACAGGTGGGCAGATAAATCTGGTTATCAAAAATACAGCCTATAAAGTAGCCGTACGAGACGAATCTGTATTTTCCAATCAAGACTTCCTGGAAGAGATAGAAAAAGAGTTGGGTTCGAGCTTTGAGGGCAGTAAAAGTATGGGCTTCAAGGTGTAGGGGGCGATTGCCATCGCACCGAATGAATATGCAAAAACTTATCCTTCTGTTCTCTATCTTATGTGTATCCTTAGTAGGTATCTTATATCCTCTATCTTTACCCATATTTAGTATAATCTCGTTATTAGGTATAGGGTATCTGCTCTGGCAGATGAAACAAAAAGGCTTTAACCCCCAAAGTGAAACCTACAAAGAGATAGAGAAGCTTAAAAAGAAACGACGTAAAATTGAGCATAAAAAACATCAGCATATTTATGACCAAATTACCTATATTGAACAGATGTGGGGCTACACTAAAGAGCAAGAAAAAACCATAGAGAAGTTTATAGAAGAGCGTGCCTACAGTGAGATGTACAACCGCCTTACTGCCTCACTCTTACCACAGATGATTACCCTGATAGACTACTGTAATGAACGAAACAAAAAAGGGTGCAAACGTGAAGTCTCTAAAAGACTCAGAGAGCTCACAACCCTTATGAAGGAAGAGCTTAAAAAGAAGAAGGTGCAAAAGAGTGAAAGTTATGAGACGACTTTAGAGGTGTATGACCATATTTTAAAAGAAATGCTATAGGGAACCTCTAAGCTACTTCACAATCTCTGCTTTAGCACTTATGAGTTGGATAACCCCACCTTTTACATTGAGTGGGGTAAAGCCATTTTTTTCTAAGATGCGTGAGGCCACTACAGAACGGCTTCCACTTCTACAGTAAACAATAATTTTTTTATTTTTGTCTGCTTTAAGCATATGTAGGTTATTGGGCAATGTTTGTAGTGGAATGAGTTTGGCATCTCTGAGATGACCCTCTTTGTACTCTTCTATGGTTCGTACATCAAGCAAAGAGACATTGTTGTCATTTTCCAGTAAAGTGAGGGCTGTTTTGGCATCTATAGACTCAAAGTTGGCTAAAATCCATCCTTTTGTATAGGCAAACCAAAAAACCAGTCCAACCATAGCAACCCAGTAAAGTATATTTGTAACCCTTTTCATGAACGATACTCCTTAATAAATGTTATTTTTGACATTGTATCTCCTTTTTCTTTGTTTCACATAGTTACATTATAAAAACGAATAAGATAATCCGTCATCTACGCAAAAATATTTAACAATCTTTCAGTTAATATAGGGGTAATATTCTGAGAATTCTCTACACTATGGCATTTGGGACTTATAGCGTGGGATTTTTCATTAAAGAATTAACTTTAAGGGATTAATATGACTCATGTACTTACAGAACACCCATATTTTGGTGTCTTTGTTTTGTTCGCGTTGACAGCAGTAGCGTTTCCGGCAACGCTATTTCTTGCACGCCTTGTATCACGTAAAATGGCACGTCTTGACACAGAAAGACTCAAACTAAGCATCTATGAATGTGGTCCAGAGGTAACCAAGCAGCCTAACACCATCTCTGCACAGTTCTATTTGATAGCACTTTTGTTTATTTTGTTTGATGTGGAGATTATTTTCATGTTTCCTTGGGCGATTGACTTCAAACTGCTTGGATGGTTTGGCTTTACGGAGATGATACTATTTATCGTACTACTTACAATAGGTTTTGTATATGCATGGAAGAAAGGAGCACTTGAATGGCACAGCATCAAGTAAATTATGCCAGTACAGCTGGCCTACCGATAGCCTTGACTTCGGTAGATAAACTCGTAAACTGGGGGCGTTCAAATTCACTTTGGCCACTTACGTATGGACTCGCATGTTGTGCGATTGAGATGATGGCATCTGGAGCGTCACGTTATGACTTTGACAGAATGGGAACCATTTTTAGAGCCTCTCCAAGACAGGCCGATGTGATGATACTTGCAGGTACACTCTCTAAAAAACATTCAGAGTTTGCAAGACGTCTGTATGACCAGATGACCGAGCCAAAATGGGTTATCTCTATGGGTTCGTGTGCCAATACAGGTGGCATGTTTAATACCTATGCAACCGTGCAGGGTGTAGATAGAATTATCCCTGTAGATATCTACCTTCCAGGGTGTGCACCCAGACCAGAGACACTTCAGTATGCAATGATGATGCTACAAAAGAAGATAAGAAGAGAGTCAGCCGATATGAAGAAAAATACCAAACAAGATTTGACAACACAAACTGGCAAAAAAAGAGCGAGGTTAATCTAATGCGTAAATATGTTCCTAAAGATAACGTTCAGAAAAAAGCCTACTATACAGATAGATTTCATGTGGTACCTCGTGTGCCTAGAGTAGCGGTAGAAGATGCACATTTTCTTTCTGTAGTTAATGCGGTAAAAGCCGACATTACAGACTCGTATGTGGAGATTGGTACTTTGGTACTGCATATTAAGCCAGAAGACAACTTTAAAGTGCTGCAAGTGCTTAAAGAGCAGTGTGGATACACACAATGCTCTGAGCAATCAGCGGTGGATTATTTGGCAAAAGACAATGAATTTGAACTTTTTTGGCAATTGCTTAATGTTACTGAAGCTAAAAGAGTAAGAGTAGTATGCCGATTAGCCAATGGTGCAGCCATTGAGAGTGTAGAGTCATTGTTTAAGTCTGCAAACTTTGCAGAGCGTGAGATGTTTGATATGTTTGGTATTAAAGTCAATAATCACCCATTCCTCAAGCGTATCATTATGCCAGATGATTGGGAAGGGCACCCACTTCTTAAAACCTATCCACTTCAAGGTGATGAGTTTGCATCATGGTATGAGGTTGATAAAATTTTTGGCAAAGAGTATAGAGATATTATCGGACCCGAAAATAGAGATCCTTCTAAAATAGAGAGAGAAGATACAAAACGCTTCTCAAGAGTAGGATATGAAGTGCCATTTGGGGCACCATATTCAGAAGAGCAGACAGATATTGAATATAGTGAAACAGTGCTTGTTGACTATAATAAAAAACCATCTAAAACATTAGATAAAAGAAGATAGGGGCATATATGCAAGTAGCAAATAAATTATCACCATTTTTTGAAAACCTTAATTTTGAGCGTGATGACAATACTATGGTTATCAACTTCGGTCCTCAGCACCCATCGGCACATGGTCAGTTAAGACTTGTATTGGAGCTAGAGGGTGAACAGGTAGTCAAAGCCTATCCTGATATAGGATACCTGCACCGTGGTATTGAAAAGATGGCAGAAAATATGACCTATAATGAGTTTTTGCCAACGACTGACAGACTTGATTATATTGCGTCAACCTCCAATAACTATGCCTATGCCCTTGCAGTAGAAAAACTTTTAGGTATAGAAGCTCCACGTAGAGCACAAGTGATACGCACGATGTTGCTAGAGCTGAATCGTATTATTTCTCACCTCTTCTTTGTGGCAACACATGCACTAGATGTAGGGGCAATGTCAGTATTCCTTTATGCTTTTCGTGAACGTGAATTTGCGATGGACTTAATGGAAGACTACTGTGGGGCAAGACTTACGCACTCTGCTGTACGTATTGGTGGTGTGCCTTTGGATCTACCAGCAGGTTGGCTTGAAAATCTTGCTGCATTCTGTGATAAAGTAGATTATGAACTTGAACATACGTATGAAGCATTACTTACAGAGAATCGTATTTGGAAAATGCGCCTAGAAGATGTAGGGGTTATCTCTGCAGAAGATGCACTTTCATGGGGATGCACAGGTCCTATGCTTAGAGGAAGTGGTGTAAAATATGATATTCGAAAAGAGGAGCCCTATGAGCTCTATTCTGAGTTGGATTTTGATATTCCTGTAAGTGATAGATGTGACTCTTACGGACGTTACAGACTCTATATGGCAGAGATGAAAGAGTCTACAAAAATACTTAGACAACTTATCCCGATGTACAGTAAAACAGAACCACAGCTTATGGCTCATGCACCTCAATATATCTCAGCTCCTAAAGAGGAGATCATGACGCAGAACTATGCATTGATGCAACACTTTGTGCTTGTTACTCAAGGTATGAGACCACCAAAAGGTGAAGTCTATGTTCCAACAGAATCGCCAAAAGGTGAGTTAGGTTTCTATATTAAATCAGAAGGAGAACCTTATGCCTACAGACTTAAATGTAGAGCCCCAAGTTTCTTTCATACAGGTCTCTTGCAAGAACTTCTTGTTGGTACATATATCGCAGATGTTGTGACAATTATTGGTTCGACAAACATCGTATTTGGAGAGGTGGACAGATAATGAAACGTTACGATTTAAGACACTTAAAAGATAATTTTTATGACAGAATGGCTGAGCTTATCGATAAGGGTATTAAGGTAGATGAAGTAGGAATTTTCATCTTTGAAGTAGGTGACTTTTCCCATATCCAAAAGTCAGCTGATTTTATAAGAGAGTTAGGGCATGATCTTATGAATTCACTCAAATTTAATGAAGTTGACTGGACTATTGTGGTAAAAAAGGTAAGCGAAGAGACACGTAAAGAGCGTGCTGAAGCATTTGCTATCGCTAAAAAAGAGGCAGAAGAGAAAGCGGCAGAAGCTGCAAAAATTGCTGCCGAGAGAGAAGCAGAAAAAGCAAAGAAGCTTGCAGAAAAAGAAGCAGCAAAAGCTGCTGAAGTGCAGAAGGCTGAGTAGTGTCAGGCGTAGTATTTTCCACTTGGAGAGATGAGTTTATCGACAACCGTGATAAACCCTATGACGAGTGGGCAGAAACAGGGTTTAAATTGCCCGAAACCTATCATGGTGATAAAAATTCAAAAGCATTTATAGGTTGGGATGGTGTAGCCATTTTTGATGAAGATATAGATGCCGTTGAACTAGCTAATAAATATGCTGCGCAGTATCAAGAGTACTCTGAAGCATGTGGACGATGTACACCAGGTAGATGGGGCGGTAGAATTCTTTATGATCTGCTTGACAAAATTGCACGTGGAGAAGGAAGTCATGATGACATCATGCACTTAAAAGAGATTAGCCAAACAATGATGACTACTTCTAAGTGTGAGATTGGCAAAACAGTTCCTAAGCCGATTTTAGATTTGATGGAGCACTACAAGGATCAGTTTGATACCTGTATAGATGCACAGATTCCTTCTAAACACTATAATGGTGACACCTCATATATTGCCAAAGTCACAGCACCATGTACAGATATGTGTCCAGCACATGTAGATATTCCTGCATATATTGAGGGTGTAAGAGATATGGTATTTACCGAATCGTTGGTTGCAACAAGGCAGACAATGCCTCTTGCACATACCTGTGGGCGTGTCTGTCCGCATCCATGCGAAGATGCATGTCGTCGTGCCAATCTTGATGAACCTATCTCTATTATGGAGCTTAAACGTATTGGAGCAGACTATGAGACAGACCATGAGGTGCCATGGTTACATCCTAAAGAGCCCAAACCACCAAGAAATGATGGTAAAAAAGTGGCTATTATTGGTGCTGGGCCTGCTGGACTTACTGCTGCATACTATTTGGCACTTGAAGGAATTCAAGTAGATATCTTTGAAGAGCTTCCCGTTAATGGCGGCGAAGTAGCTGTAGGTGTACCAGAATACAGAATGCCTGTAGATAAATACAATAAAGATATTGATTTTGTGTTAGAGATGCCAACAGTCAGCATTACCAATAATCATAGAGTTGATGCTCAGCGTCTTAAAGAGATACATGCAGAATATGATGCCACGATGTTGGGATTTGGTGCAAGACTTTCTAAAAAAGTGCGTGCAAAAAATGAAAATCCAAAGATGGATGGCTATTGGGGTGCGATTAGTATGCTAGACAAAGTAAATCTTTGGCATAAATACAATATAGGCTCACCAGCATCTAATGAGCTTAAAGACAAAGTGGTTGTCTGTGTAGGTGGTGGATTTACCTCTATGGATGTGGTGCGTTGTGCTATCCGTGAAGGTGCGAAGAAGGTGATTATGCTTTATCGTCGTGATGAAAAAACGATTATCCGCAATACAACCTATGAAGAGTATCATGAGGCAGTAGAGGAGGGGGTAGAGTTTATTTTTCACTCAGCCATTGAAGAGATTTTTGATGATGGAGAGAAGATTACCAAACTGAAAGTCAATCGTTTTGAGCTTGTACCTGACCCCAATGGTGGAAGAGCACAACTTGTTAAGATTGAAGGTGCAGACTTTGAGATAGAGTGTGATTATCTTATCCCTGCAGTATCGCAGGCACTGGATACCCAGATTTTGCCAGAGGAGTGGAACATAGAGATGACCTCATGGAACTCTATTATGACCAATGGAAAAGATTATATGACTTCCAAAGAGGGGCTTTTTGCTGCAGGTGATTGTGAATATGGTCCAATGACGATTGTTAATGCAGTAGGTCAAGCTAGACGAGCAGCATCTGTAATGAGCCGTTATATTTATGATGGCAAATGCACACTTACCGATGATGAGATTATGGAAGACCACCTCAATAGACTAAGAGTTTATGATAAAAAAGAGAAAGTCACAGGCTGGATGCCAGGTATTCCAAGAGCAGTGAGTCAAAAACTTGAAACAGATGAACGTAAAACGAACAACAAAGAGGTCAACTTAGGTTTCACAGGTGAAGAGGCTATCTCTGAAGCTGAACGTTGTATGCGTTGTTACTATATCTCAATGGTGGCGGTGTAAAATGGCTAGACATAATTCATTACATTTTGGAAAAGAGATTACGCTGACTATTGATGGCAAGGTATGTAAAAGTACTTTTGGTAAAACGATTATAGATGTGGCACGTGAAAATGGTATTTATATACCCACAATGTGTTATTTGACGAAAGTAAAACCTATTGGTGCGTGTCGTATGTGTATGGTAAATGTTGAGGGTGTAGAAGGTACTATCTTGTCTTGTCAAGAGAAAGCAACAGATGGTGCAGTAGTTACAACAAATAATGACACACTCTATGCAGAACGTCAAAATATTATGAAACTCTATAATGTTAACCATCCTCTAGAGTGTGGGGTATGTGACAAATCGGGCGAGTGTGATTTGCAGAATAAAACAATGGAGTTTGGTCTTGAAGAGCAACCATTTACAGCGCGTGACCAACATAGACCTATAGAGAACTGGGGGTATGTATCGTATGACCCGGCACTTTGTATTATGTGTGAAAAGTGTGTACGGGTATCTACAGAGATCACGGGAGATGAAGCATTAGAACTACAGTTTGGCGGATATTCTTCAAC
>JALVXW010000218.1 GCA_027038155.1 Sulfurovum sp. | reverse complement strand
TGGCGGTGATGATTCGGCCACTTTTGCTTAAAGAACGCGATTTTATATTCGTTTAAGCTCTTTGTCTTCTTAGGGGATATTTTCTGAATTTAACTACACTCTTTGTATCTAGTATACAAAGGTGATAAATGAGGATCATACCCATGAAACAAATAAGAGAAGTGTTGAGATTGTATCTGCTTGCAGATCTCTCTTCTAGAAAAATACAAGGTGCTACAGGTGTAGCTAAAACAACCGTACAGGATTACATCAAACGCTGCAAAGAAAGTAATATTACTTCTGCTTCATTGGATGCATTGAATGATGATGACTTAAGTGTAAAACTCTTTGGTGAACAAACAAGTATTACAGTGAAATCTGCCAAGGTAATGCCTGATTACAATATCATCCATCAAGAGCTCAAACAATCCAAAAAAGATAAAACCAAAGTAACCCTGATGTTCCTTTGGGAAGCCTATAAAGAACAGTACGGCAGTGATGCTTATGCATATACACAGTTTAGAGTCTATTACAGACGCTACAGGCAAAAACTCAATCCATCCATGAGACAGACACATATTGCAGGCGAGAAACTCTTTGTAGATTACAGTGGTGTCACTATCCCCATATATAACCAAAAGAGTGGTGAGATAGAATCTGCACAGGTCTTCGTGGCAGTCCTAGGAGCCAGTGGATATACCTTTGTGCATGTCACCCCTTCGCAAAAACAAGAAGACTTCATACTCTCCCATGTTCTAGCCTATGCGTTCTTCGGTGGCACGCCTGAAGTTGTGGTACCTGACAACCTCAAATCAGCCATTATATTCAATGATAAGAAACATGGACTTGTGGTGAATGAGAGTTATACTGCATTGGCAAGACATTTCCATATGAGAGTAGAACCTGCACGACCACGTAAACCAAAGGACAAGCCGTTGGCGGAACAGGGGGTGCAAGCCATACAACGATACATACTTGCACACTTCAGACATCAGAAACTATTCTCTGTTGATGAAGCCAACGATAAGATATCTGAACTACTTGATAAATACAACAATAAAGTGATGAAACATATCGGTAAGAGCCGTACCGAACTCTTTAAAGAGCTTGATGAGCCTCAGTTGCGCCCACTGCCTGCTAACCGATATATCTATGAGCAGTTTAAAATAGCAAGAGTGAATATGGATTATCATATTACTTTGGAGAAATGTAACTACTCTGTACCATTTAAGTATCTCAAAGAACAGGTAGAAGTACGTTACTCCACACAACATGTCCGTATTTATCACAAGAATGAGATTATTGCGACCCATCCAAGACTAAGAACAGCAGGAGAGACTTCAACCTTGCACGAGCATATGCCTTCAGACCATCAGTATATCCATGAGAAGATGAATCCCCAAAGATTAAGAAGCTGGGCAAAGTCTATTGGTGAATACAGTACGGTGTTTGTAGAGAACTCCTTTGAAGCTGTAGAACATAAAGCCAATGCCTATCGTCAAATTGTAGCGGTATTAAGTCTAGCAAAAAGATACGGTACGACAGAGTTGGAGTTGGCACTGATGTATGCTACAGAACATCACATACTAAAAGTGAAATCTATCCTCTCTATTTTAGATAAAAAACTCTATCTGCAAAAGAGTGTCAGCAATGAAAGTTATAAAGTACCCACACTCTTTGATACCCATGAGAACCTTCGTGGTCCTGATACCTATAAATAAAAAATAAGGAAAATACTAATGACACATGCACAACTTACAGAAAAGATTAACTTCCTTGGATACCAAGGATTTAAAGAAGCCTACCAAAGACAGAGTGAAGACATCGCATACACTTCCATGAGCTTCGAGGAGAGGGTCTATCAACTGCTTGATGCTCAGGAGATATTCTTGAAGAACAAACGCATCACCATGAATCACAGGCTCTCAAAGATCAAAGACAAACAAGCAGCACTTGATGCCATAGACTATAAGCCTAACAGAAAGATAGATAAAGCACAGATACAGTCTCTTGCACAATTGAACTTCATTGATGCCAAGCAGAATATCATTATCACAGGAAAAACAGGTACTGGAAAAAGTTTCCTAGCCCAAGCACTTGCAAATCGTGCTAT
>JALVXW010000217.1 GCA_027038155.1 Sulfurovum sp. | reverse complement strand
TACTCCATAATGGCATTATTGTCACCCTTATTGGAAGCATCTGCAAGGAGTTCATTTTTCTCAGCCATCTGGGCTTCAAGTTTCTCTATCTTCTCTTCACACTCTTTTATCTCTTTGGTATAGGGCTTACGTGCTTCGTTACGCTCTTTTGTCACAGCCTTACGAAGTTTCTTTCGCTCTTTGTAGTCGATTTTGGGCTTTTTCTTTTTAGGTTTGGCATTCCCCTCTTCCTCTTCCCAGCCTATCTTCTCCAAGAAGTCAGCATACGTTCCATCAAAGTACTCTGCCCCACCCTTATGAAAAATGATGAGTGCATCCGCTAAACGGTGCAACAACATTTCTGAGTGCGTAACCATAATAAGTGACCCCTCAAACGCATCAATAGCATCTGCCAATGCATCTATAGACTGCATATCCAAGTGGTTGGTAGGCTCATCGAGAAAGAGTAAGTTCGCAGGTGTAGCGATAATCTTCCCTAACATTACCCGACTTCGCTCCCCACCAGAGAGAACTTCTATCTTCTTGTCACCCAATTCACCAGAGAACATCATACGCCCTGCGATGTTACGTGCCTGAGGAATACCCACATCCTTAGACATAGAGGCTATCTCTTCTACTATGGTATTTTTTACATTCAATCTTTCAATATTGGTCTGCCCAAAGTGAGCAAATACCGTAGAGGGGTGAAACTCTAGGCTACCCTGTTGCTCTTCGAGTTCCCCTGCAATATAGTTAAGCAAAGTAGATTTACCCTTACCATTCTTACCGATAATAGCAATACGCTTACCCCTCTCCATCGCAAAGGTAATGTTTTGAAACAGAGGTTCATCAGGGTTATACCCAAAGCCTAACTCATTAGCACGAAAGAGTATCTTTGCTGGGGTCTCTTTATAGTTAAAGTTAAAAGAGAGGTTGGTATCTGTTGTCAAATCATCCATCTCTTCCATTTTGTCTAACTCTTTTTGTTTAGACTGAGCAAGGGCTGCCGTACTTGCTCTAGCCTTGTTACGTGCGACAAACTCCTCTAGCTCTTTACGCTTTTTGTCTTGATTGGCTTTGGTTTTTTCATACGTCTCATCTGCGAGTTCCAGTGTAGCATAGTACTTATGGCTATCACCACTAACAAGGTGCAACCCTTTACGCTGTACCCCCATCGTGTGTGTCGTCACAGAGTCCATAAAGTCTCTATCATGCGTAATGAGTATCACTTCACCATCAAACTCTTTGATGAACCCTCTTAACCATCTTAGAGAGATAATATCCAGATAGTTGGTAGGCTCATCAAGCAGTAACATATTTGGCTCCGTCGCCAAAAGTTTCACCAAGTTAATACGTATCTGATACCCACCAGAAAAACTCAAAGGGTCTTTGTCCAAATCAGCCTCTGTAAACCCAAGACCAAAAAGAAGTTTCTCTATCTTGTAAAAGTTCCACTGCTCATCTTCAGGCAAAACCAAAGCACACTCTTCACGTACAGTTGGCTCAGTAAAGACAAGGTGTTGCTTCAGCGTCCCTATGCGGTAATTCTTAGGGATACTAATAGACCCACTGTCATGACTCTCTTCACCAAGTATCATCTTAAAAAGTGTAGACTTCCCAGATCCATTACGCCCCACAAACCCTATCTTCTGTTGCGGTTGCATTTTAAAGTTTACATCGTTAAAAAGTGTTTGTCCACCGAAGCTTTTAGAGAGGTTGGTAAGTTGTATCATTATAAGTATTCCATCATGCGTTATATTTTTTGGAATTATAGCGAAATATGTTATGCTTTCATAAAAGGCTCTCTTCATGACTCAACTCATCTTCGTACTAGACCCTATGTGTTCATGGTGTTGGGGCTTTCATCCTGTCATCGAAACCCTACGAAAAGACTACTCAGAACAATACACCTTCTCACTAGTCATGGGTGGTTTACGTACCACAGGGCAGATGGAGTGGAACGTACAAAGCAAAGCCTATCTAAGCTCTGCATGGCAAAGTGTCGCTCAAACCACCAAGCAACCCTTCAATCCCTCGTTGCTTAACCAAGCACACTTCGACTACGACACCTACCCTGCCTGTAAAGCAGTCATCACCATACGCGAACTCTATGGAGAGGAT
>JALVXW010000216.1 GCA_027038155.1 Sulfurovum sp. | reverse complement strand
TGGGGGTCAGGTGATTCATGATTCATTGCATGCGCAACAAATCACAAATCACCAGACCCCTAGAAAGCCTCATTTTTTGCAGTTTTCAGCTACGCCTATTCCTCGTACCCAAGCGATGATGGAGTCTGAGTTGTTGGATGTCTCTTTGATTACCAGTACACCCTTTGAGAGAGAGGTGCTTACGCAGACCATAGGCAAACCCGATTTTCCTAACTTGCTTGCACACATCAAAGAGGAGATAGCACAAGAGCATCAAGTGCTTATTGTCTATCCTTTGGTGGAGGAGAGTACGGAGGTTCCGTATCGCTCACTCGAAGAGAGTAGAGGGTTTTGGGAGAGTAAGTTTGACAATGTTTATGTGACACATGGCAAAGACAAACAAAAAGAAGAGGTGCTTTTGGAGTTTAGAGAAAAAGGAGATATCTTATTGGCTACAACTGTGGTAGAGGTGGGTATCTCTTTGCCACGTCTTACACTGATTGTCATCGTGGGTGCAGAACGTTTAGGATTGGCTACCTTGCATCAACTTAGAGGAAGAGTAGGGCGTAATGGTCTTAAAAGCTGGTGCTATCTCTACAGTAACTTTAAAGCCTCCCCACGCCTTGTGCAGTTTTGTCAAACCACCAATGGCTTTGACATCGCAAAATTGGACTTGAAATTTAGAGACAGTGGTGACATCTTGGATGGCACCATACAGAGTGGTCAAAAGTTTAAGTGGTTAGATATGGGCGAAGATGAAGAGATTGTAGCATATGCTAAAACCAGATTAAGAAATGTGAATATTGTGTAGGGTGCGTTTGCTAACGCACCTTTTATTTTGAAGTCTAGTAGAGTCCAAACTTCCCATCAGCTCTTTTGTACATGACTCTCATGGTGCCTGATGCATCATTAAAGACGATAAATTGGCGTTTTTTCTCTGCTTTGAGTGCCTCTATGGCTTCGTCAAAGTCTAGGGGTTTGTGAAGCTCTAGGTCCATAGGGACTATCTCTATTTCGTCACTCTCTAGCTCTGTGACCGCTTCGGCCTCCAAGCCTAAGTCGGCAAAGCTCATGATGCGGTGGTTTTTGATTTTGTCAGAGTGGCGTCTGAGTGCTTTTTTGACCCTCTCTATCGCAAGGTCAATCGCTGCATAGACATCTTTGTCATTTTGGGTAATGACAATGGTATTTTTGTCTTTGAGATTTATAATGAATTCTGTGCTAAAGCCCTTTTTGCCATTTTTCTCATTGGCTGAGATAACAGTATTGGCTGAGATAATATCTAAATTGTATTTTTTAAGCCCCTCAATGGCTGCATCTGCGTAGGCTTTGATGGTGTCTGTGAGTTCAAAATGTCTTCCTGTAATACTTTTATTCATGATAAATCCTTTAGTTATAAAAGTTGAGTAAGTAAGTCGCTTACTCATTCTTAATTGTAACTTAAAAAACTTAATGATGGGTAAACAAGAAGTGTAATGATGGAAGTAGTTAAGGAGGTGGAGAGTTTACTCCCACCTTTACTATAAGAGTGGGAGTAAACTCGCCACTTCCTGATAAAGTGTCTATATCTTCTGTAAGGTTCTTCGGTGGTAGGTCACCCATGGTGCAGTAGAGGGGTCAGGGTAGGCCATATTTCTGTAACGCACATAGACATCAATAATGGCAGAGACGCTTGGAACAGGGTTTGTCTCTCCTGGAATGGTGGCATTGAAGTCCAAAAGGTTTCCTCCGCTATCTAGATTGAGTATAGTGCTACATTGTGTTGTGGTAAAATTGGTTGGACGAGGACTTATTGCTTGGTTTGCAATATAGTGAATGTTGACATCCACATGGTAGCCTTGTCCTAGATTAGCAACATTTGCGGCAGGAGAAGAGGCACCACCTTGTATGAGGGTGGTGATGTCTGCATTTAAGCTTGTAACACAACTAGCTCCTCCAGACATATCTTGTTGCAATATCGCCAATATCGCTGCCTCTGTGTAGGCTTCGCTAAGTAAAACTGCCTGCTCTTTGTGGTACTGGGCAAAGGTCTCCTCTCCGGTACTTGCCGAGGTACTTAAAATGTAGGAGCTGAGTAGCCCCATAATGAGCATTACCCCCACAGCAGTAAGCATCGAAAAAG
>JALVXW010000215.1 GCA_027038155.1 Sulfurovum sp. | reverse complement strand
ACAACATTACGTCCAAGTATGCTAGAGCCTGCCAACCCTACCTGAGCAGCCATAAGAGAATGCTCACCTATATCACAATTATGAGCAATTTGTATCAGGTTGTCAAGTTTTGTACCTTTGCGAATTATAGTACTACCAAAGACTGCTCTGTCTATGGTACAGTTTGCTCCTATCTCAACATGGTCCTCTATCACCACATTACCATTTTGATAGATTTTTACATGCTCACCCTGCTTAGTATGGGCAAAGCCATACCCGTCACACCCTATAACTGTTCCAGAGTGGATAATACAATCACTACCTATTTGACTACCATGGTATATAGTTACATTTGGATGAAGTAGCGTATTGTTACCTATAACAGTATTGTCTCCCAC
Source organism: Sulfurovum sp. (assembly GCA_027038155.1). GTDB lineage: Bacteria > Campylobacterota > Campylobacteria > Campylobacterales > Sulfurovaceae > Sulfurovum. Next base: position 8,949 of record JALVXW010000215.1, on the reverse strand, counting down.
ATAACACCCTGCCATAATGGTTACATTATCGCCAATAGTTACACCTTTACCAAAACTTACACCCTTGGCTATATCACAATCTTTACCAATATTTGGTTCTCTACTATCAGTAAATATTTTATGTGCAAAAAATTTAGATGCGTAGGCAAGCTGTAAATAAGCCTCATCAGTGATTAGTGCTATGGTAGTCTCTGGCAATAATTTTGCATATTTTTTATCTATAAAGACTGCACCTGCTTTAGTATCTGAAAGCTCTGAAGCATACTTCTCATCTGTAAAAAATGAGAGTTGAGATAATGTAGCCTCTTTGAGCGTATGTATGCCATCTATCTTAATGTCATTACCATTAAAATCTATATTTAGTTCTTTTGTTATTTGAGAAAGTTTATAGGTCATTGTCTTTCCTGTGTAGGGTGGGCATTCCTGCCTACCGTAATATCTAATCATTGGTGGGCAAGAATGCCCACCCTACCGTCTATCTTTCGATAGCTACCACACCACCACGTACAACCTCACAAGGGTTATAACGCTGTGCTGCTTCTATAAAGTGCTTAATACGTTTTGGCTCATCGGCAACCATAACTATTATCATCTCTTCACCCACATTAACAACACCCCCATTGTAAGCAGCTGAGAGTACAGAGATGTCTGCTAGGTTTTCGGCAATAGGAAACTTCGCCAATACCATCTCTTTTTCTACCATCTCTTCATGCTCTATCACTTTATAGACAGGAATGAGTTTATGAAGCTGTTTGGTAATCTGCTCCATTAACTTTGTAGAACCATTTGTAGCAATTGTAATATGCGACATATCACTATTTGGGATAGGTGCCACAGTCAAAGACTCTATATTGTACCCACGTGCAGCAAAGAGTGAAGTAATGCGAGAGAGTACAGAGCTTTCATTTAAAACAATCACAGAGATAACACGTCTTTCATTTAAAATATTTGGCATCTTATGCATCTCCTTCTATAGTTTGCGGCAACATCATATTAAAAAGAGCTCCACCTGCTGGTACCATAGGAAGTACATTTTCAAAACGATTGACGGCAACATTCATAAAACAGACTTTATCTTGCCTAATCGCATCTTTGAGTGCGGCATCAAACTCCGATTTGGTTGTAACATCATAACCTATGCCGCCACATGCCTCAGCAAGTGCCTTAAAGTTTGGCTGAAAACTTAAATCTGTCTCCGAATAACGCTTCTCATAGAAAAATGTCTGCCATTGACGAACCATACCAAGAAAGTGGTTATTCAAAATGACATTAACTACAGGAGTCCTGTACTCAGCAGCAGTTACCAGCTCTTGCATATTCATAAGTATAGAACCATCTCCTGTTATATTTATAACTGTCTTGTCTGGATATGCTCTTTTTGCTCCTATTGCAGCAGGAAAACCAAATCCCATGGTTCCCAATCCACCAGAATTTATCCACTGGCGTGGTCTATCAAACGGGTAATGCTGGGCAGCCCACATCTGGTGCTGTCCAACATCTGAAGTGATAATAGCATCTTTACCAACAAGCTCACCGATACGTTCTATTGCCCATTGTGGCTTAATGACCTCATCTGAATCTATATATGATTGCGGATGAAGTTCGCTATAACGATTTAAAACATCTCTCCAGGCTTTATAACGGTTCGCATCTACCCCATCAAGCTGTGGCAACATTGCTTTAAGCACCTCTGTAATATCGCCCACTATCGGATAGTCAACATCTACAAGTTTACCGATGTTTGCTGCATCAATGTCCACATGAATAATATCTGCATATTTTGCAAATTCCGAAAGCTTACCCGTTACCCTGTCATCAAATCTGGCTCCCAAAGAGATAACCAGATCTGTCTCGCTCATTGCCATATTGGATGCATAGTTTCCATGCATACCAAGCATCCCAAGAAGGAGTGGATTTTTAGCCCCCATAACACCTCTGGCCATCAGTGTCTCCACCGCAGGAATTTGTGTTTTTGCTGCCAATTCTCTTACGAGTTTATACGCATTTGAAAGTACAACACCCCCACCGATATAAAGCAAAGGTTTTTTTGCAGACTTAATCGCTTCAACCGCTTTTTCTATCTGGCGTTTATTTCCTTTATATGTCGGCTTATAACTAGGAATATTAACAGAATCAGGATAGACAAACGTACCAATATCCACAGTAATATCTTTAGGAACATCTACAAGTACAGGTCCTGGACGTCCTGAACGTGCAATATAGAATGCTTCTTTAAATATCCGTGGAAGCTCTTCAAGTGTTCGCACCAAAAAGTTATGCTTTGTGCATGGACGAGAGATACCTACTGCATCTATCTCCTGAAACCCATCTGTTCCTATCAGTGAGAGTGGCACCTGCCCAGAGACAACAACAAGAGGAATAGAGTCCATATAAGCAGTTGCAAGTCCTGTAACTGCATTGGTAAATCCAGGTCCAGAGGTGACCATCGCCACCCCTACTTCACCTGTGGCTCTTGCATAGCCATCAGCCGCATGTACTGCTGCCTGCTCATGACGGTTCAAGATATGCTCAAAACCTTTTTGCTTATATATCTCATCATACACGTGCATGATAGCTCCACCAGGGTAACCAAATACAGTCTTTACACCCTCAGCGATAATCGCTTCACACACCATTTGTGCACCAGACATCTGTCTCATTACACACTCCATTGTTATATTTTAGCTTTGATTATATCTAAATTTTATTAGAAAAAACTCGCATAATCTTTGAATTAAGAGATAATTTATCTTATTTTTGGATTTTTTTAAACATGTCCTGTTTTTAATCTCTCTTTAATTTTATCTACACTCATATTTAGCAACAACTGGTTTCCACAATAATCACTTTGCCAAGAAGACTCTTTTACCAAAGCAAAAGGTATTGCACCTGTTTCAGATACAATATCTACAAACAAACACGGTGTTGTTTCAAAACATGCTTCATCATATATCACATAGCTATACTTTGTCTCCTCTAATTTTTTTAAGAGTTCATCACAAGAAGAAACTACCTCTAAGCCATAGTTGGTATTTTTTAATTTTGCACTATAGATATCTTTTATAAGCCCAGAAGGGTAAGCAAAGAGTATATCACACTGCTTTACTGGGGCACGGCACTCTTGACTCTCTTCGATACTATCCAATAGTCTGCTGTTGGCACACTCTTGCTTGTCACTCAAGGTCTCCAAAGAGGGATGAATATTAATATCTTCTGCCTCTTCATTGATAAGCTTATGTGGAAAATACTCATAAATCAATTCACCAAGACGCCCTAAATCTATAGGCTTAGAGAGATAGTTGTCCATACCTGCCTCTAGATATTTCTCTCTGTCACCAGGCAGTGCATTGGCAGTCAATGCAACAATAGGCGTATGCTTAAGATGCGTTACTTTCTCATAATGCAGTATCTCACCTGTAGCCTCTATACCCCCCATAACAGGCATCTGTATATCCATAAAGATTAAATCATACTCATTTTGCTTACGTAGATTAAATGCCTCCTCTCCATTGTTAGCGATAGAGACACGCAAACCAAAACCTTCGAGTACTTTTTTGATTAGTTTTTGATTGATCATATTATCTTCGGCCACAAGCACATTGATATCTTTAAAATGATAGCGTGCTTTTGTCTCTACTTTTGTCTCTGTTGCCTTTTCGCCTTTTTTACACATCTCCAGTGCAGTAATGAGTTTGGTAAAGTTAATAGGCTTATAGATAATTTTTGTTACCTTCTCGGTAGGCACATTAAAGTCTCGTTGGAGTTCACCTGTGGTTGCTAGCAATAGTTTGGTATCCAGTTTAAGATGACGCTCCAACTCTCCCTCATATCTAGTATATTTCTGGAAGAATATGACCACTTCGGGGAGTGACTCTTTATCTAACTCAAAAATCTCATTACCATAGTAGAGGGTAGATGAGGCACCCAAATAGTTAAGATAGGAGACAAGATTGATATCAATCTGTCTATAGACATCTTCCGAAGGCAATACAATACCAACACGCATACCCTTAAAATGTCCTGCATAGCTAACCTGTTCGGTATTTTTCTCTTTTTTGAAGTCAAGCTCAAAGAAGAATGTTGAACCCTCTCCAGGAGTGCTATCAACCTGTAGCTCGCCTCCCATATAGGAGACAATTCTACTTGAGATAGAGAGACCAAGACCGGTCCCTCCATACTTTCTGCTTGTAGAGCTGTCTGCTTGCGAAAAGGCTTCAAATATCTTAGACTTCTGTTCTTCTGATATGCCAATACCTGTATCTGAGATAGCAAAACTTAGTCTTACCTCATCTTCACTCTCCTCTAGCTTATTGATCGTTACATCGATAGCCCCATATACATCTGTAAATTTTGTGGCATTACTAATGAGATTAATCAACACCTGAGAGACCTTTGTAGGGTCGCCAATAAGTGTTTGAGGGATAGTAGGGTCTATATAGATACCAAATTCAATATTTTTTGAGAAGGCTTTTGCCGCATAAGACTCCACTGCTGCTTCAAATACTTCAAATACATTAAAGCCAATCGACTCAATCTCAAGTTTGCCTGAACCTATTTTGGAGTAATCCAGGATATCATTAATAATACCCACAAGATGGTTGGAGCTGGTATGGACAACATCAACAAACTCTTTTTGCTCCACACTCAATGGGGTATCTTTAAGAAGCTCCATAAACCCTACAATACCATTGAGTGGGGTTCTAATCTCATGAGACATATTGGCAAGAAAGGTCTCTTTGTTGGCTTCATTGGCTTCATTAATGGTTTGTGCCAAAAAGGCATAAATTTTTCTATTATCACGCGAAGAGATAACCTTCTGGAGTTCTTTGTTTTTTTGTGGAGTAAGCCCAATCTCAATACTCTTAAGGGTATCTTCAAGTAGCCGTTTCTCTCTATGTATCATACGGTAAAGATAGTATAAAAAGAGTGCAAAAACAGATAAGAAAAGTATGATATAAAGATACCTGTTCATACGCTTCTGTGTATCCTCTACAGAAGAGGCGAACTGCTTCTCTATCTTAAAAAACATACTATTAAGTACCCTCTCAACCCATGCACGCTTTTGTGCAAATGTCTGTTTGAGACTCTCTCTATCTACCTGATACGCTCCTGTATCAATACCCATAAGAATCTTGGCTGTCTCGTCCATACCAAGCTTATCAAATTTTTCAACCGAAAAAGGCAAATGTATGACCTCTTTATTATAGGAAGGGAATACACTCTTTTTGTGTGCACTCTCCCATGCAAGTAGGCTTTTTTTATGCATAGGAGCATGCTTTCTTAACGTACTTTCCAAAAATGCTTCCTCTAACACAAGATGCTCTTTTACCCTTTTAAACTTTATCAACTCAGGCAGTAAGGCTATTGTGCTACTCTCCTCCTCTAACATCTCTCTTGTTTGTCTAAAGAGATTCTCTCCATATTCATTAAAGTATATATTGGCATCATCATTGGTTGCTGCATCCACTTTACTGCGTGCAAAACCAAGATTTTTACGTATATCTTCCAAATAGAGATTTTTATATCCCAACTCTGCATGTTCCTCTATCCAAGAGGAGAGTCTATCAATCTCCCCAGAGAGAGCATGACGCTTCTGTTTGATATCTTTTATAGCATTTGCATCCGTCATACCATGGGCACTAGAGAGCACTTCATCTATAAGCTTTTTTTCAAGCATGGAGACTTTTTTTACAAAAAGAAGTCTCTTCTCCTTCTCTTTTGCAATATGATACTGCGTGTATGCATCATAGGCATACCATGAAGCAGTAGCAAATCCTATAAATATCGTAAAGAAGAGTATATAAAAGATTGTTTTGTTGTTAAAAAAATTTTTCATGGCTTATATCTCTCTTATAGGTTTTTGCTATGATATAGCGACAATCTATCCATCTCATCCTCAGAAAATGAGACAGAATCAAGCAAAAGTGATGGTATAAAATAGTCTGCCTCACTATTGACAATCTTAATATTTGACGTAAGCAAATTAGAGATGAGTTGCTCTACCTTTTTTAATTTATCTGGATATACATAGGTCTCGAAATGAACAAAATCACTTTTTAACGATGCTATCGTATGCTTCATATTCTCTCTGTTGACTGCTACATCATACCCCAGTTTCAATGCCATATAGTATTTACTCATACGCTCAAGAGAAAACCTGATATTTTTAGACAAAACCAGCATCCTCTCCTCTTTGGAGTAGTCATAGGCGTAGGTGTCGGCTATAGCATCTGCTCCTTCAAGCAGGGTTTCGCTATGCCCTAGCATTACACCTACTGCATCTTTATTAACTTTTTTACTTAACAGTCTATCTATCTCCTCTTTGCTATATGCCAAAAAATCCAAAATATTTTGTGTATCTTCATCTTTGGTTACCATAGAGATAGCTCTTAAATTTTGAGTAAGTGTTTCAAGAGAGGCGTAGAGATCCTTATGCACCTTTTCATTTTCTGGATTAAGATAGAAAAAAAGATACTCTTTTGCCAACTTTTGACTTACATAGCGTATATTCTCTGTGGCTTCAATAATCTGCACGTTTCCACGTGTCACTTTGCTTTGCGACGTACTCTTTATTGTAGAGTAAGTGCTACCCATATTTGCCTCTTCAGACGCATAAAGAAACTGTAGCACCATCAGCAAAAAAAAGCATAAAAACTTTTTCATTTACATACCTTTATTTAGACAATTTTACATACATTTCTGTAATTGCATTCATCTTTTTTGTAATATCATTGGTTGTATTAAATACAATAAGGGGCAAACCACCTTTTTCAATATTGAGATAAAACTTATATACAATTCTCCACAATCTATCAATATCATGTAATTTTCTATTAATCTCAGGAGTATTTTTTACATTTTCCATCAACATTTGATGTGCCTCGGAAAAGTTTTTAACCGCCTTTTTCATTTGATCTACTGTATTTTTATCTCTAATCCCTGCTTGATAGGCGATATAGTATTTGGCTATACGTTGAGATAACATGCGTTGCTTTCCTGCCTTATCAACAATATCTGACTCTTTGATTTTCACTTTGTTTTTCAAAGAATCTACCACATATTGACTCCCCTCAAGCATTGATTCACCAAGGTCAATAATAAGTTGTGCATTGTCAAGCGTGTAAGGTTCGTTGGCAATTGACTTAAAATCTTCAATACTTAACTGAACAAATGCCAACAGGTTTTGGATATCCGGATCATTAATAGAGTCCACAAGACGTTTATGAATCTCCTGCATCTCTTTAAATGCCGCTTTTAGTTCTTTGTTTGCTTTTGAAACCGATACTTTCTCTCCTGCATAAAGATAATCTTTGGAGATTCTTTGCGATAACATACGCTGTCTTCCTGCTATATTAATAAGATTCATCATATCCAAAGTATCTACTTTATTTACTGATGCTTTAGCAGTGCTAACTTCAGCAGCATCTAAACAGATGGTACTTCCTCCCATTATAAGTACCGACACAGCTACAAAACCAATATTTTTTACCAATCCTCTTTTCATGACCATTTCTCCTTTATTTAGTCTCTTCTTTTACATACAACTCTGTAACTTCATTCATCTTCTTAAGTATATCATTAGATTTTTTATATATCAAACTTGGAATAAATTTTGATGTAGAGCGATTCATCATCTCAAAAAACATAAACGCATGTCCCACATCTGTTAAACGTTTCTTTATCTCTTCTGTATTGATATCTACTTTTGTCAACTTTTCATGTGATGTCCTAAAGTGCTTCATTGCATCATCTAGCTTTTGTTTAAACTCAGCATCTTTTAGACCCCAAACCTTCAACATATATAAACCTGCCATTCTTTGCGACAACATACGTTGACGTCCTGATATATTGACAATCTCTCCACCCTTTTTTTCTGATGCCTCGGCAAACATCTTTGTGGCGTTATCTGATGCTTTCAATAATGCATCAAGCCTCTTCTGCACATCTGTTACCGCTTCAAGATTTGGTGAGTTTGCCAATATCTTCTCCACAGGTTGCCATAACACTTCGACCTCGTCAAGACTCTTCTTCTCTTCATCGCTCTTCGCATACGCCTGTAGTAATTTTAGGTGTTTGCCAAAGTTATCTATAGTCTCTGCCAAATCTTTTTTGGGATCGCCAAAGGTATTACCCATGCCAACCATAGCGTAATCTTTGAGCATACGTTGCGTAAACATACGCTGCTTCCCTGCGATATTTACAGCAGAAGCGTTGCTGGTTATCTCTACTGCCCATAGATTTCCTAAAAGCACAGAAAATATCACTACCCCTTTCCATAATTGATGTTTCACCATACTATTATCTCCTTTGTTTATGTATATTTTCACTCCAAGTTATGCTCTTGTGTTTGTGAACATTTTAAAATTATACCCAATTTTACAATAAAAAATATTGACCCAAATCACGAAATAGAAATTCATGACTTTGCATCATCATCGCATTCGTGGACTTTACATAAAATCATCGCCGAACCTATTGATTAAAATCATCCCTAAGTTTTTCACACGCCTCCAAAGCAACCCCTTCTCTAAGCCCATCATCTATCACTACACTATTTTCAAACTCTAACATTGTATAGAGTTGTTTATAGATGAGTATCCCTGCTGTTATCAAGTCGGAGCGTCCTGTACCTACGGCTTTTTCTCGCTCTTCAAATGGCGTAGAGAGAAGTTTTTTCAAATAGACGTCCAACTCCTCTTTGTGTAACACGGTGCCATTGATTTTTGTCGCATCATAGGTTTCATAGTTCAATCCCAACTTCATTGCTGCCACGGTTGTGGGTGTTCCGGCAGTTGCCACAAAAGAGTCTGGTTTGCCCTTTTGAGCATATATCTTCTCACAAAACATCTGCATATCAAGCATCTGTTGCGGTAAGGCTTCTTCTATATTTTCAAGCGTCTTGTAACTTTGAGCAATGGTTACAATCCCTACAGGAAAACTTCTACTTAT
>JALVXW010000214.1 GCA_027038155.1 Sulfurovum sp. | reverse complement strand
TATCAGAGCTAAAACCACTCTTATCACGTACACTCAAATACTGCACATACGGAGCAAACATCTCAAAGAGTGCCTTTTTGGAGATATTTTGCCCCTCTATAAAGTAGCGTAGTTTCTCTTTTTTGAGTGTCTTGATTGTTATTTCATCCTCTAATGCATAGAGTTCAGAGTGTAAGCTATCTGGCTTTTTCAGTGTCACTTCACACAATGCGGCTGCACCTTGTGTGGCATACCCAAAACTAGAGAGTATCGCGGACATCAAGACCGATTTACCTGCACCAGAGGGGCCAGAAAAGACCACCAAACCTTTATTAAACTCCAACTCTACTCTATCGAAAGTCACCAAGTCGCGTAGATATAATCGTTCTATCACAGTGTGTCACCCCATGAGAGTTTTTCTCTTAGCACCGAGAAGTAACTACGCTCCTCTCTATGCAAAAGTTTGGCATGGCGTTTTGCCCCTTTAATGACAAGCAAATCGCCCTCATGCATCTCATAGTCATCTTGTCCATCTATCATCGCAATGACTTTTTCCGTAGGAGAGCTAAGCTCTATCGTAAAATCAGCAGGTACAACCAGTGGTCTTTGGGTCAAAGAGTGTGCCGAAACAGGGGTCAAGATAAAGGCCTGCGTCAAAGGATAGACAATAGGACCACCCACGGCAAGATTATATGCCGTTGAGCCTGTAGGGGTAGAGATAATGAGCCCATCTCCTCTATAGGTGTTAAACCACTCCCCATCGATAGAAGCATTTATCTTTGTCATTTTTGCAATAGCAGGACGGGTAATCACCACATCATTAAAGGCAAAAAAACGTTTCTCTTCTCCCTCTTTTGTTGCGATGTACCCCTCTATCATCATTCTGTTGTCTATACGATAGACCCCTGCAAAAAGCTGTTCCAAAAAAATATCTACATCATCAATGGTGATATCGGCTAAAAACCCTAAAGTCCCAGCATTTATCCCTACCACAGGCTTACCAAAAGCATACGAACGACGCACCAACGAAAGCAACGTCCCATCCCCTCCCAAAGAGACTAAGAAGTCCACCTCTTCACACATCGTATCAAAAGGCACCCCCTCCAATCCTATCATCTTCGCAGAACGCTCCGCCAAAGTCACATCAATCCCTTTGGTCTCAAACTGTGCCTTAATACGTGCATACAATACACCTATCTCAGGGTCATTGGGCTTGAGTATAAACCCTACTTTTTTGATCTGTTTTAACTTTTCACTATGCATACGTTTCCTACTTTGTCAGAAAATAATGAGTGTAGGGTAGCATAAAATTGCTTTATGGGGGAAAAGCTGTCAAATTTGCAAATATCAATAAGTCATTTAATCCTTGCATCAAACAGATAAACCTATCGATAAAATAGCCATTATCATTAAAAAATCTAAAAAGCTTGAAGTTGATCGTGCTTGCATAAGTGGAGAACGAAACACTTTGTCCTGTTCCTAAAAAACTAAAGAGGTACTTTTAGAACGGGAGGAGAAGTAGGCAGTAATAATCTGCCTACTTTATAGAAGAAGCGTATATATTTACCCCACCATCGCTTCAAGCTCTTCTTTAGATACTTTGTTGAAATTTAAGTATCTATAGACATCATCAGTCATCTCTGGCTTGATTTTATTTGGAACTATTTCCATATATTCAGCTGCAGTTGGGAGCCTCCCTTTAAGTGCAACCACACCTGCAAGCTCAGAAGAACCGAGGTAAACTTGAGAGTCTTTACCGAGCCTGTTGTCGAAGTTTCTTGTACTTGTACTAAATACATAAGCACCCTCATCAACAGAGGCTTGATTACCCATACAGAGTGAACAACCTGGAATCTCTGTTCTAGCCCCTGCCATTCCAAATACAGAGTAGTAACCCTCTTCTTGAAGAGTCTTTTCGTCCATTTTAGTTGGAGGACATACCCATAGTTTAGTAGGAACTTTACCTTCACCTCTAAGTACTTCACCCAATGCTCTAAAGAGACCAATGTTTGTCATACAAGAACCAACAAATACCTCATCTATCTCTGTCTTAAGACCCTGCTCATGAATTTCACTTAGAGTTTTTACATCATCTGGGTCATTTGGACAAGCTAAGATAGGTTCTTTAATCTCATTGAG
>JALVXW010000213.1 GCA_027038155.1 Sulfurovum sp. | reverse complement strand
CCAATACTAGAACTTTTTTGAAGTAGTACAGCTATGGTGATTACTATTGCGAGTACAATTTGTACGATTAAAAGTGTTGATGTCATGGTTATGCCTCATTAGGTTAATGTATTATCCAAATAGAATTTGGGTATAATTTCGGCGATTATACCCAAATAATTTTGAAATAGCGATGAAGATGGAGAAATAGTGAAGCATGAAAAGTCTAAAACAAACAGCATGAAGGAGTTTTCAAGATTTGCATACGCTTATAATCGCTATAATACCATTCAAAAACAGGTGGCACAAACATTAGTAAAGCGTGTAGTTCCTAGAGCATACGACACTATTATTGATATTGGATGTGGAAGTGGTGCACTTTATTATCAGTTGCAAAAAGAACATGTTTCTATGAAGTCGTTTATCGCATTGGACTCTTCTGAAGAGATGCTAAAGATTCATCCAGAATCTACAAAGATTATAAAATATTGTAAAAACTTTGATGCAGATGATGCTTTTGAGGCTATCCCCTCCTCTTTGGATACCTTAGTTCTTTCTGCTTCTGCACTACAGTGGAGTCAAGATTTAGATAAACTTTTTTATGAATTATCTCAACTAGGACAAAGTGCGTACTTTGCTATTTTTACGGCAAATACGTTTAAAACACTTCATGAAACCGCTAAGATAAAATCACCTATTTATACAGTAGAGACATTACAAAACACTATTGTAAAATATTATGAAACAAAATTTGAACTGAAGCAGTATAGACTCTATTTTGATACAAAAAAAGAGATGTTTGCATATATTAAAAAGAGTGGTGTAAGTGGAGGAAAGAGACAACTTGGCTATTTGCAGATAAAACGCCTAATGGAGAACTATCCATTAGACTATTTGGAATTTGAAGTTTTGTTTGTGTCTGCTACATCATCTGTTATCAAATAATGCAGCAAGATATTTAATCGTCACCACCAAATATACCTAGTAGTTGAAGCATTGAGGTAAACATATTGAAAAAGTCAATAAAGAGTGATATTGCTGCATCTATAGGTGAATCATAGGCACCATTGGCTATATTTTGAGTGTCATAGATGGTATAAATAGAAAAGAGAAGTAATACTCCCGCAGAAACAACAATGGCCATAATGGGACTATTAAAGATAAAATAATTAACCAGCGACATCATTAGTAAAACTATCATTGTAATAAATAACGGTTTGCCCCAACTGCTAAAATCTTTCTTGCTATTAATGGCAAATAGGCTCAGTGCCCCAAATAATACAGCTGTAGAAAGAAAGGCATTCCCTACCACATTTGCGCGACCAGTATTTATAAACATTGAAATGATGGGCGCCAACCATGCTCCCATAACAAAAGTGAAGACAAATAGTGTGATTAAGCTAAGAGCACGGTTGTGTTTCACTGCTGAAAAGCCAAACATTATAGTAAGCATAATAAAACCAAAGATAAACCAATGGTATTGGGCAATAAGTGGTGCGAATGGTAGTGCAACGTAAGTTCCTGCCGCTGCGGAAAGCATACTCGCAGCAAGCAACTGGTAGGTTTGTTTCATAAAGCCAACAGATGCACTCTCCTGTATGTAACCAGCTTGTGCTGATGATGTATAGTCTCTATCATATAAAGCCATAATAATCCTTTTTATTTAATTTTTATGTAAGTATAGTAGAGGCATATTAATCTAAGGTTAATCAAGATTACGTTGTTTTTGAAGTTTTAAATAGGCTTTTTTTGCTTTAGCTGCAATAATTTTATTGTGATTTATTTTATTTTTAATGTGATTCTCTTTTTGTGTTGAAAATGTAGGGTTGTTGTTGCAGGCAGTGAATAGAAATACAAAAGTAAATAATAGATAAAGTTTCATAGACCCTTCTTCTTAAATTATATAGTAGAATATAGAGATATAATTATAAGTGCTAAAGCTTAAAAGAATACGTATTTTTTATATATTTTAATGTAAGTAAAAAAATTTTTCCAAAAAATTTCCAAAAAAACCCAAAAAACCCTTGACAAAGGCAAAGTTCGGTGCTATAATACGCGTCCAACAACACATGGAGAGCTAGCGAGTTGCTAGAAAGAGTGTTATTGAATGATCTTTGACAACCAAATATAAGTAAACAAATCA
>JALVXW010000212.1 GCA_027038155.1 Sulfurovum sp. | reverse complement strand
CCCCCCCTATACATTAACAAGGCTCAATACCATATGAAATTACACGAACTACAAGCCATCGCCAAACGTCTAAACAATTTTACATTTATTAGCCGTGCAAGACGTATAGAGGACAATACCCTTGAAATCATGTTTGACAAATCACAAAGTTACTTTTTCAACATGACTCGTGGGCATAGTTTTGTCTATAAAGCCCCAAGCCAACGCCCACTGCAAGGCTACAATGCTCCTTTTGATACCCTTTTGCACGCTTTGCTTAGTGGTTCTAAACTCATAAGTGTTAGCGTACCAAATGGTGACCGTATCTTACGTTTTAAGATAGCCCCTAAGAGCAGCTACAAAGATAAGACTATCTACCTTCAGCTTGAGTTTACAGGCAAAAATACCAATGCCATACTTTTAGATGAGAATCAAGTCATCATTGAAGCACTTAGGCATATAGATGCAGACAGCTCATTTAGGGTGGTGCGTCCAGGAGTGGAGTTGCTAGATATTCCTCCATTTGAGCGAAATGAGACAGATAAAAAGATAGAAGATGTAGATGCCTATTTGGAAGAGAAATTTACACAAATAGAAGAGAAAAAACTTCAAGAGATGAAGAGGCAAAAGTGTGCGAATATTGCTAAAAAAATCAAAAAATTTGAACAGCTTCTCAATAAACTTCCAAACAAACAGAAGCTAGAAGAAGAGGCTAAAGAGCAAAAGAATAGAGCCAATCTCATTTTGGCAAATCTCTACCAGATAAAACCCTATGATACCCAATTAAAAACCTATGACTTCGAGGGTAAAGAGATTACCATAAAACTCCCTAAAAACATAAAGATAAACCGTATCTCCGACTACTACTTTAACCTCTCTAAAAGAGCCAAAGCCAAAGCTAAAAATGTGCATATAGAAAAAGAGAACCTACGCTCCAAGAAATCTTTTTATGAAAATATCTACTATGCCCTAGAGCAGGCAAATACCCCCTATGAGCTTGAACTGCTTGTGCCTAAGCGTGCAAAATCGTTGCGTAAAAAAGAGAAGCTACGAGAGGGGGAACTCTTTTGGATAGAGGACTATAAAGTGATGGTAGGTCGTAATGCCAATGAAAACCAAAAGCTCCTCTCACTAGCCAAAAGCAATGACATCTGGATGCACACAAGAGAGATACCAGGTTCACACGTCATCATAAGAACAGACAAGCAGAACCTGCCAGAGAGTGTTTTGCAAGCTGCTGCCAAACTCTGTGTTGACTTCTCTACCGATATGCCAGGAAACTATCTAGTGGACTATACCAAACGTAAATTTGTCAAAATTCAAGAGGGCTCAAATGTAGAGTACGACAAGTACCAAACTATTTCCGTTGTGAAAGAGGGCGTGGAGATAAGGGTTTAACCCAAATCATGGTATAATCACTACCTGTATAATAATTAGGAAAACTAAATGCTAAAAAACTTAACCTCTCTACAACAACGTATCATTACAGGTGTTGCACTGCTAGCACTTGTAGGCTTGATAGGCTGGATAGACAACTTCTTGATGATGTGGGCATTTTTGGGTCTCATTTATATCTTTGCATTTTATGAAGCGATGAAACTCTTTAGGCTCTCTTCTGCCTCTGCATATTTTTGGGCTCTACTCCTTTGGCTCTTTGCATACTTCTATCCTAACCCTGATGATCTGTTTTTCCTTGTGGCGATTATCTTTGGTGGTTCTATTGCCTACTTTCACAACTTTGACAAAAGACTCATCTTGCCATTTTTGTACCCAGTCTCTGGCATACTCTTTTTTCTTATACTCTATCAAGACTTTGGTGTACGCTCAATGTTGTGGCTTCTTGTTACTGTGGCACTTGCCGATACAGGGGCATACTTTACTGGCAAAGCGATAGGAAAAACCAAATTTTCAGACACAAGCCCAAACAAAACCCTAGAGGGTGTCTTTGGAGGTATTGTCATCGCTACGATTTTTGGTAGTTTTGTAGGAGTGGGCATTGCACCACTCTGGATAGCCATTGTTGTCACCCTGCTAACAGCTACAACTTCGGTATTTGGTGACCTGTTTGAATCCTATCTTAAGCGTGAAGCAGGGGTCAAAGACTCTGGAGACATCCTCCCTGGGCATGGAGGCATACTCGATAGAATAGATGGCTACCTTTTTGCTGCTCCTATGATGGTTATTGTACTTAGAGCTTTTTTGTAATCTATGTCAAGCATCGTACTTTTAGGCTCTACCGGTTCTATTGGGGTCAATACCCTCATCATTGCCAAACGCTACAACATACAGATAGAGGCGATGGTGGCAGGAAGAAACATAGAGTTACTCAACAAGCAAATACAAGAACATCATCCTAAAACTGTCGTTATTGCCCATGAAGCAGACAAGCATAAGGTAAACCACCCCAATGTACATTGTGGAAATGAGGCTATCTTAAGACTTATAGAGGAGTCAAGTAGCCCAATGGTAGTCAATGCCCTTGTTGGCTATACAGGTTTGGCACCTACACTCAAAGCCACAAGCCTGGGCAAACGCGTAGCCCTTGCAAACAAAGAGTCACTGGTAGTTGCTGGAGCGTTTATAGATATGTCGCTTATCTCTGTGATTGACTCTGAACACTTTGGACTTTGGTATCTTCTCAACAAGCGTCCTCTCTCCAAGCTCTATATTACAGCCAGTGGTGGGGCATTTAGAGAGTGGGAACTGGACAAGATGAAAGATGCCACTTTTTCAGATGCACTCAAGCACCCCAACTGGTCTATGGGTAACAAAATCACCATAGACTCAGCTACTATGACAAACAAACTTTTTGAACTTCTTGAAGCTAAATGGCTCTTTGGCACCTCTAATATTGATGCGGTGATAGAGAAAAAGTCTATTATTCATGCCTTAGTAGAGTTTAAAGATGGCTCTACTACGGCCCATTTTGCTGGGGTAGATATGAAGCTTCCTATCGCCTTTGCACTCAATGGTGAAGTAAGCGAAGAGATACTTCCCCCTATAGATTTACGCAGCATTGGAAGTTTAGAATTTTTACCCATTGCAGTTGAACGCTATCCTATCTGGCAGATAAAAGAGCATATTTTGCAAAATCCCCATCTGGGTGTGGTGGTGAATGCTGCCAATGAGGTAGCCATTGAGAAGTTTCAACAAGAGGAGTGTGGTTTTTTTGGGATGAGTGATATTGTCTTAGATGCGTATGAGAAGTTTAAACATATTCAAGTAACTACGGTTGAAGAGATTATTGGTATAGATTCTGAGGTGAGGGCTTATGTTGGCTAAGCGTAGGGTAGGCATTCCTGCCCACCAAGATATTCAAAAAAAATTTGTGGTGAGCAAGAATGCCCACCCTACAAGATGCAACCATGAATAGAGTCTTAATCTTACACGGCTGGGGTGGCTCAGATGCACCACATTGGCAGGCAGAACTAGCAAGCGAGTTAGCCAAAAACTACGGCACGGTCTCTTTTCCTCTTTTGGACAATTGTCATTTCCCTTCAAAAAACAGATGGATAAAGCAGGTCAAACAGATATTGCATGATTTTAGACCAGACACTGTAGTTTGCCACTCGCTTGCCAACAACCTTTGGCTATGGCTCTGTGAAGAGGATGATATGATAGAAGTAAAGAGACTCTTTATGGTATCGGTACCTAGTTTAGAGACAAAAGAGAAGACCATAAAGACATTTTTCCCTTGCCCTAAGCCTAAAAATATCTACGCAAAAGAGGTGCAGATGATTGTCTCGGACAATGACCCTTGGGTAGCACTAGATGAGGTACAAGCGTTAGCTTCATACTATGGTGCATCACTTACTATAATTAAAAATGGTGGACATATTAATGCCGATAGTGGGTTTGGGAAATGGAAGTTGATTGAAAAATTAGTCATGGAGACAAAATGATACTAAGCATCGAAAGTAGTTGTGATGATAGCTCCATAGCCATTACAGAAATAGCCACCAAAAAAATACTCTACCATAAAAAAATCTCGCAAGAGGAGCAGCACTCTGTGTATGGTGGGGTAGTACCTGAGCTTGCTTCACGTCTGCATGCTGTGGCATTACCTGAGATACTCAAAGAGACAAAACCCTACTTTGGCAAACTTAAAGCCATTGCTGTTACCAATCAGCCTGGGCTTGGGGTAACGCTTTTAGAAGGGATTACAATGGCGAAGACTCTGGCATCTTTATTGGATATTCCACTTATTCCTGTACACCATCTAAAAGGGCATATCTACTCTTTGTTTATTGAAAAAGAGTCCACACTGCCTCTACTTGTATTGCTTATCTCCGGAGGACATACACAGGTCATACGTATAGAGTGTTTTGAGCGCATGGAGATACTTGCCACCTCTATGGATGATTCCGTCGGAGAGAGCTTTGACAAGTGTGCCAAGATGATGGGGCTGGGCTATCCTGGAGGACCACTTATAGAGGCACTTGCCCTTAAAGGAGATGAGAACCGTTTTGATTTGCCTGTACCACTGCGTAACTCACCATTGATTGCCTTCTCTCTCTCTGGACTTAAAAATGCCGTACGGCTTAAAGTCGAAGCGTGTGGAGGGGCCGAGAATATGAGGGAGCAGGACAAGGCCGACCTTAGTGCCAGTTTTCAAAAAGCTGTCACACTTCATCTGCTACAAAAAAGCAAAAAAATCTTTGCTAAAGAGCCTATCAAAAATTTTGCTATTGTTGGGGGAGCATCTGCCAACACATATATACGAAATGCCTATAAAACACTTTGTCAAACGTTTGGAAAAACACTGCATGTTGCACCACTTGAGTATTGTTCTGACAATGCAGCAATGATAGGAAGATATGCCCTTGAGGCCTATGAAAAAAAACAATTTATTGACCCCAATAAAATTGATATTGTAAGTACCAAAAAGCACCAATCTGGAATGCTGCTATAGGGTAGGCATTTTTGCCCATCACAAATGTTCTGGTGGGCAAGAGTGCCCACCCTGCAAAAACCTAAAATAGACACCCTAATTCTAAGCCAAATTTAGATAAAATAGTTACTATTATAAATCCACACTATGGAGAGAATGATGGCAGAATATGGTGCTAGTAATATTAAGGTCCTCAAAGGACTTGAAGCAGTAAGAAAACGACCAGGAATGTATATTGGTGATACCTCTACCAAAGGGCTTCATCACCTTGTCTATGAAGTGGTAGATAACTCTATAGACGAGGCAATGGCAGGATATTGTGACACAATTAAAGTGACACTAACCAAAGAGGGTTCTGCTATTATTGAAGATAATGGTCGTGGTATTCCTGTTACTGAGCACCCCACTGAAAAAATCTCTGCTGCAACGGTTGTGCTTACAGTTCTCCATGCTGGTGGTAAGTTTGACAAAGATACCTATAAAGTCTCTGGTGGACTTCATGGGGTTGGGGTTTCTGTGGTGAATGCACTCTCCAAAAGACTGCACCTTACTGTCTTTAAAGATAAACAAATCCATACACAGAGTTTTGAAAAAGGTATCCCTACTGCTCCCTTAGTCTCAACAGACAAGACCAACAAACATGGAACAAAAATCGAATTTTGGCCGGATGAGACTATCTTTACAGAGACAGTGACATTCCAAAAAGAGATTTTAATGAAACGCTTTAAGGAGCTGTGCTATCTCAACCCTAAAATTACCATTGATTTTAGAGATGAACGCGATGGTACCAAAGAGCTTTTTCATTTTAAAGGAGGTATCAAACAGTTTGTTGAAGATATGAACACCAAAGAGCCTCTTTCAAGTGCACAGTTTTTTCAAGGTAAAGCAGATGATATAGAGATAGACATTGCACTCATGTATTGTGATGCCGACTCGGAGAAATCTCTCTCTTTTGTCAACAATATTAAAACACCTGAAGGGGGTACACACGAAGCAGGGTTTAGAGCAGGATTAACCCGTTCTCTCTCCTCTTATATCTCCAAAAATGCCAATGCAAAAGAGAAAAATACAAAAATCACAGGAGAAGATTGTAAAGAGGGGCTGATTGCCATTGTCTCTGTACGTGTGCCTGAGCCACAGTTTGAGGGACAGACCAAAGGAAAACTAGGCTCCTCTTATGTTCGACCACTGGTACAAAAGTTTTTCACTGAAAACTTTAACAAATACTTAGAAGAGAACCCCATAGAGGCCAAAGCTATTATGGGGCAAGTGCTTCTGGCTGCACGTGGACGTGATGCTGCAAAACGGGCAAAAGATTTAGTCAAACGTAAAGACTCTATGAGCATAGGTACACTCCCTGGAAAACTGGCCGATTGCCAAAGTAAAGACCCTGAAATTTCAGAAATCTATCTGGTAGAAGGGGACTCTGCTGGAGGTTCTGCAAAACAAGGGCGTGATAGAGTCTTTCAGGCAATTTTGCCACTCAAAGGTAAAATTCTTAATGTTGAAAAGGCACGTTTAGAAAAAATTCTCAAATCTGATGAGATTAAAAATATGATTACCGCACTTGGTTGTGGTATTGGTGAAGAGTTTAATGAAGAGAAGCTTCGTTACCATAAAGTCATCATTATGACCGATGCCGATGTCGATGGTAGCCATATTCAAACCCTGCTTATGACATTTTTCTACCGTTTTTTAAAGCCTATTATAGACAATGGGTATCTCTATCTTGCACAGCCACCACTCTACCGTTACAAAAAAGGTAAAAATGAAATTTACCTCAAAGATGAGAAAGCCCTCAATGATTATCTGATTGAAAATGGTATCTCTGTGATTGAAAGTACTACCATGGGGCAAGCGGATTTGGTAGATTTGTTTAAGCTGGTTGCCTATTATCGCATGACCCTTAAAGAGATAGAGAAGCGTTTTGCTCTACCAGAGGTACTACGCTATATGATAGAAAACCCTGATGTGGTAGGAACAGACAATAAAGCATTGGCCAAAACAATTGAAGCGTATATCACAGAATTGGGCTATAATATTTTAAACAAAACAATCACTGATGAGACTATCCATCTTTTTGTGCAGACCAATGATGGACTTGAAGAGCTTATTGTTGATGATATACTCTTTACAAACCCTCACTATAATGAGGCGATTCATATACACCAAAAAATTAAAGAGCATATTACCGATGAGTTTAAAGAGAAAGATCTGCTTGCACTCTTTGAAGAGGTAGAAGCCAGTGCCAAAAAAGGTGCCTATATTCAACGCTATAAAGGTCTAGGAGAGATGAACCCAGAGCAACTTTGGGAGACGACCATGACTCCAGAGAACAGAAGGCTTTTGCAAGTAAAAATTGGAGATGATGAAGCTGCTTCAGATGCATTTGTACTCTTTATGGGAGATGAAGTAGAGCCAAGAAGAAACTACATCGAAAGCCATGCAAAAGATGTACAGCATTTGGATGTTTAATGCTGCTCTCTCAAAAAGAAGAACGAGGTAGAAGATTTACCCTCGCTCTTAGAGCAGGAATCCCTATTCTTATTCTTGTTTTTCTTATATTTTTTACTGTTATCTATAAAAATGATACTGTCCATCTCACTCTACAAAACGGACTGCTTCTTATTGCTATTACATTTATTACAGTCTATTTTATCTATTTTCTTATAAACCTCTCTGTGCAGGAGACTATGCTAGACTATACAACACAAGGATTTAATAAAAAAACTTTTATTCAAAAACTACAAGACAATAACCCTGGTGTTATTGCCTGCTTATATATTGAAAATCTTCAATCACTTAGTGAAAACTATAGTTCGGAACAGATTGATACACTGCTTTATACTATTATGCATAGACTCAATCTTCTTTTTAAACAGCATGGTTTCGATAAGGTACTTTTGGGCAGAAACCACGGTTCGGAATTTCTTATTGCACTTGATGCTGATGCTACTAATGTCCAAACTGTTTTAGATAAAATGGTTTACGACTACCACCTTGTCAATGATATTGAAGTAGCGTATAAATTTGCTGTAATTAACAATATCAATCAAGATTTTGAAAAAATTATTGTACAACTAAGAGACCTTATTCGAAGTCAATCTGTAGGTGCACAAAACAAAAAAACCCCTACTGTTGCTCAAGATGCAAAAAAACTTTCACGTATTGAAAAGTCTGTCATTGCTTCACTCCAAGAGAAAAACCTTATTCTCTCTTTTAGACCTCTGCTCAATACACAAAGCAACAAGATTGATACCTATGAAATTGCCGTGAAACTTAAAACAGCTTTAGGGGAAGATATCCTCCCTCGTGTCTTTTTGCCCATTATTAACCGTTTAGGATTAGGAAGAGAGTATGATATTGCTTTAACACGATATATTATTGATATTCTCCCCCTTGTAAATGAGACTCTCTCTTTTACATTTAATCTCTCTCCCTTCTCTTTAAGAGATCAAAATTTTCAAAAACAATTTTTTACTTATATGAAAGAGAAGCAGATCAATCCACATAGACTCATTATCCAACTCTATGAGCGTAAAACATATCACGATTTAAGTGGCTATTTCAAAATACTAAAACGTTTTCAAGCTGAAGGCATACGTATCTGTATTGATAATTTTGGATCTTCCAATGCATCAATGGAGTATATGAAGCACTTTCAATTTGACATGGTACAGTTTGATAGAGACTATGTGACGCACCTTGAAGAGAAGACGACCTATGCTATGCTCAACTCACTGATAAAGATGTCAAAAGATTTACATGTGAAAACAGTTGCAAAATGGGTAGATAATGATGCTCAAAAGAAAAAACTACGCATACTGGGTGTTGACTATATACAAGGATTTGGGGTGAGTAAACCACTCACCGAAACAGACCTTATTAACAGATACAACTAAAAGGAAACAGATGAAATACGGTGAAAAAGAGATACAAGAATTTGATATTCATGCCAGTGAGAATTTTTGGCCAAATGAACATACAAAAAACTATACAATCAATATTGAACTACCAGAGTTTATGTGTCTGTGTCCCCGTTCTGGATATCCTGATTTTGCAGTTATGAAGCTTATTTATGAGCCCAACAAACTTGTCATAGAACTCAAAGCACTCAAGCTCTATATTAACTCTTTTATGTATAGGTATATTTCACATGAAAATGCTGCCAATGAGATTTATGATACACTATACAATAAGCTCAAACCAAAATCCATGAAACTTATAGCAGATTTTAATCCTCGTGGAAATGTACATACAGTTATAGAGATCGATAGTACAAAAAACTAAAAAATATGTCAATTTGACATATTTTTAACTTTTTCTTCAAAAACATATTATGATATCTTCTATATTACTCCGAAGGATGCCTATGATAGATTTTGATGAAATCATGCAAAGAGTAAAAGATATTCTTGCAACACAGAGTCAAAAGAAGAAAATACTAGATAAAGACATTGCCCATGCACTAAAGATACAGCCTCAAAACTATGCAG
>JALVXW010000211.1 GCA_027038155.1 Sulfurovum sp. | reverse complement strand
TAAACGATAAAAGTTTTGCAGATGCGGTGCAAGCTATTCCAAAAGAGCTTATCGCTGATGTGGCACTGGAACTTCCGGACAGATACTTTGAAGATGTACTTGAATCCTTTACCCCTGAAGAGATTGCCGAATCTGTTGCTGAGTTGGAGTCAGATGACCAAACAGATTTCATCAAAGAGCTTGAAGAGCGTGATGAGGAGATGGCAAAAGAGGTCTTTGAAGAGCTAGACTCTGAAGATCAGGCAGATATTCTTCAGCTTAAACAGTATGAAGAGGATGAAGCCGGTGCCTATATGCAGATAGAAGTCTATACCGCAGGACTTGAGCAGAATGTGCATGATGTCATTAAAGATTTTGCTGAGTTGCGTCGTAAAGATGAACTGGAAAATATCAACTATCTTTTTGTCACAGACAAAGCAAAAAAACTGCGTTATGGCGTAGGGCTTGATAATCTTTTGGTTTTTGACTTCCGTAAAACGCTTAAAGAGAATATAGAAGAAGCACCTGAGAAGTTTAGACCTATTAGTGCAAATGACCATGATCATATTAATGATGTTGTGCAGAAATTTCAAGAGTATGACTTAAACTCTATGCCTGTGATAAATGACGAGGGTGTGCTTTTAGGGCGTATTACGTCTGATGATATTTATGATATTATTAACGAACAAGCCACCGATCAGATGTATAACCTTGCAGGGGTAGATGATGATGCTGAAGAGGATGAAGATATTATTAAAGCCGGTAAAGCACGTGCAGTATGGCTCTCTATCAATCTTTTTACTGCTATTGCAGCATCACTGGTGATTGGTATGTTTGAGGAGACTTTGCAGAGTATTGTGGCTTTAGCTATTTTGATGCCTATTGTAGCCTCTATGGGTGGAAATGCCGGTACACAGTCACTCACGGTTGTTGTACGGCAGCTTGCACTGGGTGATATTGCGAAGCATGATGCTTTTCGTACTATCAAAAAAGAGGTACTGCTCTCTTTAGGAAATGGTCTCTTTTTTGCTATAATCATGGGAGTTATTGCTTCTATTTGGTTTAATAAAGGGATGTTGGGTGTAGTTATTGCACTCTCTATGGTCATTAACCTGCTCTCAGCAGGGTTTTTTGGTTCCATGGTACCACTTTTACTTAAAAAGTTAGATATTGATCCTGCCATAGGAAGTACCGTTATTTTAACCACTGTGACCGATGTTGTCGGTTTTTTTAGCTTTTTGGGGTTAGCTACCCTCATTTTACTCTAAAGGATTGTGTTAGTCTATGGACTTGTTAATTTTATATTTTGCAGCTGCAGTGCTTATCTCATTTATCTGTTCTGTTTTGGAATCAGTTTTACTTTCGGTCAATATGCCATATATCTCTGTATTGGAAAAAGAGAAACCAAAAGCAGGAGAGTTACTCAGAACCCATAAAACCAATATCAATAAATCTATTGCCTCTATACTTATCTTAAATACCATTGCCAATACTTTGGGTGCAGCGGCAGTGGGAGCTCAGGCGGAGCATGTTTTTGGATCAAGTGCAGTTTTTTGGGTTTCGGTGGTGCTTACTTTTGCTATTTTATTTTTTGCAGAGATTATCCCCAAGACTATTGGTGCAACCTACTGGAAGCAGTTGGCACCGATGGCAGCGTATGTTATTCGTATATTTATCTGGATTACCTATCCTATCATCCTTATGACACTCTTTGTCACTAATCGTATCAAAAAAGAGGATGAAGGCATGAGTCTTACACGTGAAGAGTTGCTAGAGTCAACGCTTATGAGTGAAGATGAAGGTGTGCTAGACGAGCAGGAGTCTGATGTTATAGAAAATATTTTAATGCTTGATAACATTAAGATAAATGAGATACTTACACCCAGAACAGTTGTTTTTGCTTTAGATGGCGGTCGAAGCATTAGTGACATTGTCAAGAATGAACCCGCTATTTTTAAATTTTCACGTGTACCTGTATTTGATGGAAGTATTGAAAATATTACAGGTATGGTTATGGCAAAAAAGATTTTTAAGCAAGCTTTGCAAGATGAGAGTGTTGCACTAAAGAGTATCCAAAAAGATATCTACAAAATCAATGAAAACCTTCCTGTTTCCGTAGCACTGGATTTGTTTATTAAGAAAAAAGAGCATATGTTTTTGGTACA
>JALVXW010000210.1 GCA_027038155.1 Sulfurovum sp. | reverse complement strand
CCCCTGTAAATGAACAGACAGAACTCTATGCTATAGGAGTAACACTCTATGAAGCGTTGACCAAAAAGTACCCTTATGGAGAGATAGAGCCTTTTCAGACACCAAGTTTTGAAAAGAGGATAAAAGAGCCAACAAAACTAAATCCTAAAATACCAAAATGGTTAGAGTCTGTCATTTTGCGTGCTTTGGAGACAGACACAGACAAACGCTACCATAACTATTCGGAGATGCAGTATGAGATTACAAATCCTGAAAAAGTAAAACCCTATTTTGATAAAAGTACCTCTTTTATCGAACGTAATGAAAAGAGGGTTTATCAAGTAGGGTTTATTGTGATGTTTCTCTTAAATATTGTGCAGCTTATCTGGTTTTAGTTAACGGGCTTTTTTGATATTTTTACGGTGTTTTTTGTAGCTGTTGGTAAAGTCATGCACCCCCTGTGCATTTTTCATAAAGTATAAAAAGTTGGTTTGAGCCGGATTTATAGCAGCATCAATAGCATGCAGACTTACAGAGCCAATAGGTGAGGGTGGTAGCCCTTTGTGTTTATAGGTGTTAAAACTACTGGTATCATTTTTGATACGCTCAGGGGTTACTTTGGTATGTGAATATTTGCCATAATTGAGTGTACCATCCATCTGTAAACGCATCCCTTTTTTGAGACGATTGTGTATGACAGAGGAGACAATAGGCATCTCTTTGTTGTTGGCTGCCTCTTTTTGTATAATAGAGGCGATGGTCAGTACTTTGAGCCACTTTTGCTTGTCGTACGCTCCATATATCTTTTTTGCGAGTTTTTGATACTTTTGTGTAGATACACGTGTGAGAAATGCGATAAGATTTTTTTCATCAATACCGTAAGGAACATGATAGGTATCTGCAAAAATACCAGCTTCAGGATAGCTAGAGTATTGATGATAATACGTTAGCAGTTTTGTTTGGTTGAGGTCAAGCTGTTTGGCTATGGCTTCAAAAAAAAGCTCTTTGGTCTCTCCCGGGATAAGCGTGACTTTGTGTATCATCGCTTTTGCATTGGTGAGTCTGTAGAGAAAATCAATACGGTTTAGCCTGCTACTCCCCATAGATATCCATCCTGTTTTAGGGGTGCCAAGGAGACGCAAAATATAGGTATCAATAGAAGAGAGTGCATACCCTTGTTTATGTAGTTGTGTTATAATAGTATTTATAGAGCCTTTGGGTACAAAAAGCGTTTTTTTCGTCTCAATGGGTAGTGTTGTATAAAAGGTAAAAGCGATGATTAAGACCAGTGCAATCTCTTCTGCCCATGCTATCCATCTGCTTATTCGAAATACACTCATCTTTTTTGTTGTCCTTCTTTTTGCCCTTTTTGTATGGCTTTATGTGGGTATTAAAATTGATACCTTAAAAGTATTTCACTACCGTGTTGATGGATTATACATAAAACTTGATAAAAAGATTACACTCAAAGCCGATAAGGTCATCATCCCCAAACGTAAATCTACTCCTTCTTTTGGTAGTGTTGGTAAAACTCTTGAACGTGTAAAATATCTTTTGACCTTTTTTGAAGCTATTCATCTCAAAGAGATTGATTTTGACAATAACCGTTTATCGATTTACTTTAGAGACAATATTTTGCAGTTGAGTAGCAAAGCATATTTGATTCGTGCCAAGATCTCTCGCAAAGGAGAGGTGCTGAAGGGTGAGGTGCCTATCTTGCAGTTAAAAAAACAAAATATACTCATAAAAGGGCACTTTGCATACGACCTAAAGAAGAGGACTTTGGTAACAGATGGTACATTTTTGCTTGCTAAAGCTCTGGGTAGTTTTGATGCTATCAAAAAGCACAACCATATATCGTTTGCTCTAAAAAGTGAAAAATTTACCCAGTTAAAACCTATTGTCAATCTCTTTAAGATGCCAAAATCAGTGAAAAACTGGGTGGTAGATAGGGTGCAAGCCAAGGCGTATAGATTGGACTATCTGCAAGGAGAAGGTACTATAGAGGATGGTCTTTTTAAGCTAGATTTGGATCAACTCAAAGGGAAGCTTACGCTTTTGGATGTTGCTATTGACTTCAAAGAGGGCTTAGCCCCTGTAAAAACCCCTCATCTTTTTTTGACGTATGATACCAAAGGACTCTTCTTTGGGTTAGATAGACCTCTGTATCAA
>JALVXW010000209.1 GCA_027038155.1 Sulfurovum sp. | reverse complement strand
TCAAAGTCACAAGTGCTACCTACGCAGGACAAACAGAGAACTACAGCTACGACAATGATGGGTTGCTCACATCAAGTGGAGCATACACCCTCACCAGAGATACACACAACGGCTACACCACACAACTCACAGACGGTACCCTTACACAAACAAGAAACTATAACACCTTTGGAGAAATAATAGAGGTAAGTGACAACACCTTTACCTACACACTCACCCAAAGAGACAACACAGGAGCCATCACACAAAAACAAGAGAGCATCAACGGTGTAACCGAAACCTTTGACTACACCTATGATGAAATGGGAAGACTCACCAAAGCCTGTAGGGTGGGATTGCCATCCCACCAAGGATGCGAAACCTACACCTACGACAACAACGGCAACAGAGCCTCAGCCACCCTCAACGGAGTCACCACCACAGCAAGCTACACCCTAGATGACCAACTGGTGGTCTATGGAGACAATACCTACTATTACGATGATGATGGCTACCTAAAAACAAAAACCACCCCAGAAGGCACCACCACCTACAACTACGGAACATTAGGAGAACTCAAAGAGGTTACCACTCCTACACAAACCATTACCTACAAACACAACGCCCTTAACCAAAGGGTAGCCAAATTTGTAAATGGTGAAGTGGCAGAGAAGTACCTTTGGGCTAATCTTACTACACTGTTAGCTATTTATGATAAAGATGATAACTTAGTTCAGAGATTTGAATATGCTGATAACAGAATGCCAGTAGCTATGACACAAGGCTCAACAAAATATTACCTACACTACGACCAAGTAGGAAGCCTACGAGCTGTGACAGACTCTAGTCATAACATCGTCAAAGAAATTACTTATGATACATTTGGTAATATACTAAACGATACCAATCCTAACTTTAAAGTACCGTTTGGGTTTGCTGGTGGGCTTTACGACCACGATACTAAGCTGACACGCTTTGGGTATAGGGATTATGATGCGTTTACTGGGAAGTGGACGGCTAAGGATCCTATTGGGTTTAGTGGTGGGGACTCTAATTTGTATGGGTATGTTTTGGGGGATCCTGTTAATTTGGTGGATCCTGAGGGAAAATTTGGATTTGTAGCTGGTATCCTTGTGGGAGCTAGTGCAGGGCTGATTGTCGGTATAGTTGATGTAGCACTCAATGGCAATGAATGCAATTGGCATAAAATCATTTTAACCGATTTTGCGACAGGTGCAATGGCTGGTGCTCTTGGCTCTGGTGCAGGTATGCTGGGGGCAATTGTAGGTGAAGTAGGTGGCATTGCACTCAATGCGCTATCGGGGCTTATTGGAACTGCTCCAAATTCTTCTTGTAGCAATCCTCCCCCAGAAGGAGATACATGCAAATAGAATGTAAAAATAAAAAATCGCAGTACTTTTTAGCAATAGTGGTGTCAATATTGTCATTTCTGCATTATATGAATATTGATGGAAAAGGTGCTATTGTATGGCAGTTTCCATTAGTGACTTTGATAGGTTTAGGTGTGGTAACAGCCTATTGGAACCGCTGGCTTTATGATGAATTTTTAGAAGGGGTCAAGTTTTCATTTTCATATAATGTTTTTCAGTGTTTTTGGACTTTGGTTTTAATAGCTTTAACAATATTTTTTGTCGTTATATACGATTACATTCCTAATGGCTATAATTCTTGTGTTTGAGAGGTGGCACTGGGTAGAGAGGGTAGAGGGGTCAGGTGATGCTAATGCTATTATACTCCAACCCCAAAGCAAACCTACGCTAAAATAACCCATGTCACACAACCCAAGACTCACAGCAAAAACCACCACCATCACCTACCCCAACACCACCACAGAGCACTTTAGCTATGACAATAATGGTAATCTTCTAAGTAGAACAGTATCTACCCCAGCAGAGCATACCTTTGGCTATAATGGTGGCAACCTAAGAGCAAGCAACACAAGCCCACTGAATAAACAAACCACCTACAGCTACGATAAGAGCAAACACCTTACAGGTATCACAAAGCCTAGTGGTAAAACCATCACCTACACCTACACCTACACCAACGGAAGACTAGACAGTACCCAAACAGCTGAAGCCACCACCACCTACAGCTACCTCTTCGCCAACAAAGTAGGAAGCATCACCAAAGGAGGTGAAAAGTTTACTTTCACC
>JALVXW010000208.1 GCA_027038155.1 Sulfurovum sp. | reverse complement strand
TTTAGCTTAAGCTACTTTTTATCTACATAGCAGTATCATTTAGTAATGAGTAGTGCTCTTCTTAAAAGAGTGCTAAAGGAAAAGGATACATCATGAAACTCTTACGCTATATTTTACTTTTTATCTTCTTTGTGCAGGGCTATCTGCTTGCAGGTGGTGACTCTGACAGTGCCGACAAAAACAAACCTACGGTAACCATAGAGGTCACAGATGCCAGTGCAACACAAAATAGCACAACACACTGGACTATCCCCGAGGGAGACACTGGTGTCAAATATTTTAATGTTGCTATAAAGGTTGATGAATGTCCAACAGCATCCGGAGATGATTTAAAAATTTATTTAAGAACAAAAGAGATGACAACCTCAGATGCAGCACAGAAGGATGTAGATTATCAAGATAAAAGCTACACCGTCACTTTTGAAAAAGGGGCAGGAAACTGTAATAAAACCCAAATCAAAACATTTGGTATCATAGGAGACAGTGTGTTTGAAAATCCTGACGAAAGCTTCAATATTGAAGCAGTCAGAGTACCCTACCAAGATGGGGGTACTGCAAACTCCCAAGAGATGACACTCCCAGACAATCCTATCCTTCTTACCATAGGAGACGATGACAAACAGCAAGATTTAAGATTGTACAACGGTTCATCTTGGGAAGGTGGCACAACACGTAATGTTTATTATTATTTTAAGCTCTATCAAGAGGGCACAGATACACCTGAAAATGCTTTACAAGATGTCGTTATAGATTATGACCTTGTTCTCTTTACAGGGGCAGCCAATGCTGCAGACAGCGATGATGTAACGATTGTCACTGGACAGCAGGCAACAATTCTTCATGGTAGCAATAAAGTAGGAATTCCTATCCAAATCAAAGGTGACTACGATGTGGAGCCAACTGAAAAATTTGGTATTAAAATTACAGGTATTTCACATGCACGTCTTATCAATACAGATACTAACAGTACGGTATCCGTGGGATACACTATCCCTTTCTATCTAGTAAACGATGATCACACAAGATATACAAAAATTGTAGATATGGCACCATTTAATGAAGGGGTTGATGCCCATAATCTAGGTGGTTTTAATGTCTGTCTAGACGACAAAGCAAGAGGAGATGTCACACTAGACTACCACTTTGAAGCCATTACTGCAACAGCTTCAGACTACTCTGCCACAGATGGTACCATTGTTATCCCAGATGCTCAAAAATGTGCCGCATTAGATGCCTCTGCCATTACCATTAAGGGGAACTATATTCCAGAGACACCTGTAGACAAAACATTCAAAGTAACCTTCTCGAAACACCCTGGTTCCAATGACAATGTAGATGCCTCCTCAAACAATACCGCTACCTTTACTATCCACGATGATGACTACGTGCCCAATATCTATGTGCGTAACAGAACCTATGATGAGAATAGCACCTCTTTCCCTTTTGGTTTTTATCTTACGAATGCACCCTCTAGCAACCCTTCTGCTGAGCATGCTGATGTCAAAGTTACCTATGCCATAGTTGAAAACAGTTCTACAAACCACGCCACAGCACCAAATGACTTTACCAGTGTCGCATCAGCTTCTGTGGTTATTCCAGCTGGTAGTACGATAAAAATAATTCATCCTGCTATCATTGATGACAACTTGCACGAAGAGACAGAAACCTTTGATATCAAGATTCTTCATGCAGAGACTGTAGCAACCTCAAATACTCCTAGTGTCTCTGTGCCTATCTATACAGGTACAGACCACCTCGCCACGGGGACAGACACAGCAGTTGTGAGTATTGCTGACAATGATGAACCACTCAAAGTTACACTGGATGCACCTGCTGCTCCTGTAGTAGAAGGGAATTCAAACCACACGGTTACACTTACTGCACATATAGACCGTTCTGTCACTGTTCCTGTAACCATCAAATACACGACCTATGACGGAACCATACCAAACAAAAAAGCAACCGCTCCAAGCGACTACCAAACACCTCCGTCAAATGCCTCTGTCACTATCCCCGCAGGCAGTACCTCGGCTAATTTCAACATCACTATTGTAGGAGACACTACCGATGAGTATGTCCAAGGGGTAGGTATCTTAGAAGACTTCAATGTCACCATCGAAGGTATCGTTGCTGGTGACTCTATAGGGACTGATTCGACTTTGGTGCAGATTCA
>JALVXW010000207.1 GCA_027038155.1 Sulfurovum sp. | reverse complement strand
ATTGGTCATTTGTCTGCTGAGTCTAATGTGGGTGAAGAGGAGTTGGAGCTACTTCGAAAAAGTATGCTTAAAAAAGATGGTTTTTCATTGGTTGTAGGGAGTGATGTATATGCTCACCCTAGAGCCCGGCAGATAGCAAAAATTCTTGCTTTGGTTGAAAAGTATACAGACTTTAATGTATTATGTATCCCACCAGCTGGAAATGCGATGGGTGTCTCTCTTGTCTGTGATTTGGATGATGAGGTCAGTGGGGCAACAGTGGGGTATAATGTAGAAGCAGATTTCACACTCTCGGCACTAGGAGATGGTGATTTGGATATGCCAGCACTCAACCAACAAGAGGGTACACTTACCACTATAGATAAACGTGTTGTCCCTATGCATGTAGCACAGCCTTATGGTGGTTATGTTTTAAACGATATAGCAAACGCCTTGGGCTTAGATGCCAAGTATACAATAGACTATACCAAAGCACTACCAGAAGATAAGGGGTTTGTGTCGGTAGAGTTTGATATGCTTCCTGACTATTTTGATATGGTAGGGAATGAACACAGAGGGTATCTTCTAAAGGTATGTGAAACATCAGTAGAGAGTCAGCTTGAAGAGGTAGCTACGTTAGATGGTTTTGATGGAGCAGTGGTCTATATCTGTAATCCAAAAGAGCATTTTTCAGCCTTTACCTACAAATGTGAACCGCTAGCCCAAAAGGCATTTTTAGTAGGCTCTTCTCAGTTTGCAGTAGCAACAAAATTAAGTGATGGAGAGAAAATTTCTTTCACTATTGATGGCGTGACGTTTAAACGTGTGTTTAAGATTGATACATCTATGAAAGGAACCATTGCACTTAACCCTACCTATGACATGGGATTAAGTACGCCTTTGGTATCCTCTTATAGATTTAGTAGAGTAGAAATTCAAAAGGTAGGAAGCTAATATGAGTGAAGTACAAACGGTAGATAACATGGTGACTGTCACTATTGATGGTACTGAGTTTAAGGCAAAAGAGGGTGAATATATTCTTAATGCTGCACGTGCCAATGGTATATTTATTCCAGCTATCTGCTATCTGACAAGATGTTCGCCTACATTGGCGTGCCGTATCTGTCTTGTAGAAGCAGATGGAAAGCAGGTCTATGCATGTAATGCCAAAGTCAAAGAGGGTATGGAGATTACGGTAGATACACCTAATATACTGGAAGAGCGTAGAGCCATCATGGAAGTCTATGATGTCAATCACCCTTTGCAGTGTGGTGTATGTGACAAATCAGGTGAATGTGAACTGCAAAACTATACATTGCATCTGGGTGTAGACTCACAAAGTTACATGATTCCTGATACCAAAAGAGAAGCAACAAACTGGTCTTCTGTTTTACATTATGACCCCGGACTCTGTATTGTATGTGAGAGATGTACCACCGTCTGTAAAGATATGATAGGAGATTCTGCATTAACGACAGTAAAACGTGGTGGAGCAGAACTAGACAAGAGTTACAAAGAGTCTATGCCAAAAGATGCCTATTCAATGTGGAATAAATTACAAAAATCTGTGATTGCTCCTAGTAATGGTACTGGGGAAACAAACTGTTCTGATTGTGGTGAGTGTGCAGCAGTATGTCCTGTTGGGGCATTGGTATCACGTGATTTTGTCTATACTTCAAATGCATGGGATCTAAAGAGAGTTCCAGCGGTATCAGCTCACTCAAGTGATGGTTTCCAAATATATTATGAAGTAAAACCGACATCAATAGAGGACAGAACAGAGAAGATTTATAGAGTAACAAATGAGTGGAACTATGTCTCTTTGGATGGTGCAGCACGTTTTGCCTATGATTTTCAAAATACAACCGCAACAAAAGATACAAAAGCATTCAATAGTGCCATAGAAGCCTTTAAAAAAGCAGAAACAATTCGTTTTAACAGCATGATTACCAATGAAGAAGCATTGATGCTTCAAACACTTAAAGAGAAAATGGGTATCAAGCTCTATAATCCTGAAGTAAAAGCCTTTCAAACATTCTTGAATCACTACGAAGCAGCCTCTGGAAATAGTCTATGGACAACAGATACAGATGCAATTATGAAAAAGTCTGATTTTGTCATCTCTATAGGGTGTGCATTGAGAAATGATGCTCCTGGAATGAAATATGCCTTTAATAATGTGCAAAAGCTTAATAAAGGTGCAGGGCTTTACTTTCACCCTGTAGGGGATACACTTATTCCCACCTTTGGTAAGAGCGTAGAGGTGTTTAATCATAAAGTGGGGCTTGAAGAGGCAGCACTCTATTTGGTGCTTGACCTTTTTGCAGATAAAGAGAAACTTCCTTCTGATGTAAAAGAGTACCTTGAAAGCTTTAAAAAATCTTCTACAAAGACCATTAAAGAGAAAGAGGTTAAAACAGTTAAAGAGATGGTGCTTAACGAAGAGACAGGGAAAGAGGAAGAGGTCTCCAAAAAAGTGACTGAGATGATAGAGAAAGAGATAGAAGTCACTACCAATGGTCTTGTAGATTTACTCGGTGGAGACGCTTCAACCTTTGATGCTACTTTTGAGAAGATGATGAAGAAAAAAGAGTCCTTCTCTATGATGCTGGGTGAAGACCTTTACTACCATGAAAAAGCTGAAAATATTGCAAAACTTGCGGCACTTGTAGAGGCTACTTGTAATATTGATATAGTTATGACTCCTCCTAAGTCCAATGCATTGGGTGTGGCACTGATTTGTGAACTTGATGAGGCACAAAGTGGATACACTGTTGGATATAACGAAAATGGTGACTTTAGACTCTCTGCATTAGGTACAGGTGATTTAGATATGCCAGCGATGAATCAACAAGAGGGAACACTTTGTAGTATTACAAAGCGTGTACTTCCTACCAATGCAGCAGTTGAGTATCATGGATATGAACTTAATGACCTAATGAAAGTACTTGTGGGTGCACCTGAATTAACTATAGATTGGACAGAAAAACTTCCAACCGATAGAGGATTTAAAGCGATGGCATTTGATGATTTGCCAAATAGCTTTGAAAATGACGGTAGAGACAATCGTGGATACAAACTTGAAACAAGCAATGTAAAAACAGCACTTCCAGAAGTAGAAAAGTGTGATGAAGATGCAGTACTTGAAGGCGAGATTGCATATCGATGTAATCCTGCACGACAGTTTAATGATTTTACAGATAAATCACATGAGATTTTTGAAACATTTTCACTGTATGCAAGTAAAGAAAAAGCAGAAAGTTTAGGGAGTAGGGTCGAAGTTATCTTTGACAACGGAAGTATTACTTTAGATGTTGTAGCTGATGAGAAAATGACTGGAGACATCGTAAAAGTGCCAGACTTTAAAGCAAGCGAAGGTGTGTATGATCTCTTTGGGGCATCACGCTACAAAACAGTAACATTGAGAAAGGTGCAATAGAATGGAAACAACACTGATAGAAAAATTACCAGAGGTAACATGGGTAGGTTCACTGATTAAAGCAGTACTTATTTTGGCTATTATTTCAGCATTGGCTGGATTTGGTACATTTATTGAAAGAAAAGTTTTGGCATTTATGCAAAGACGTCTTGGACCAATGCATGTAGGTTATTATGGATTACTACAGATTGCAGCAGATGGGATTAAACTCTTTACCAAAGAGGATATTATTCCACAAAATGCCAATAAATTAATTTTTATGATTGCACCTGTCATTACAGCAGCAACTGCATTTATTGCGCTTGCTGCGGTACCTGTGTTTCCAGATTTTACTATTCCTTCATGGATACCACTTTTAGGCGATACATTTGTGCCCTCTATTGCGTCTGATTTAAATATCGGTATCTTGTTTGTGCTTGGAATGATGGCAGCCGGGCTTTATGGGCCACTTTTGGCTGGTATGTCTCAGGCAAACAAATGGGGTATTATTGGAGCAGCAAGAACAGCCGTGCAGTTTCTCTCTTATGAGGTGGTCACAGGACTCTCTATCTTGGCACCGATTATGCTTGTTGGTTCACTTTCGTTTATTGATTTTAACACTTATCAAGCAGGGGGGATAGGAGATTGGCTTATCTGGAAACAGCCTGTTGCTTTTGTGTTGTTCCTTATAGCAGGATTTGCAGAGACAAATAGAACACCCTTTGACCTTCTTGAGCATGAAGCAGAGGTGGTCTCTGGATACGCTACAGAGTATTCGGGTATGAGATGGGGTATGTTCTTTATTGGTGAGTATGCCAATATGATTACTGTCTCAGTGATTGCGTCAATAGTATTTCTAGGTGGTTATGATGTAGCAAGTATGTTTGGGTGGTTCTTTATTATGGCTAAGATTGCACTCTTCTTCTTCTTGATGTTATGGGTAAGAGCTGCATGGCCACATGTGAGACCAGATCAATTGATGTGGTTATGCTGGAAAGTGTTAATGCCACTGGCAGTAGTGAATATTCTTATCACTGCATTAGTGATGATGGTATAAGGAGTAGGTATGGGTTTGGAACAATTTAAAAATAGAAATGTAGGTACACAAAACTACACCATGGTTGATGCAGGGCATTCACCAAAAGGTGTGTTGTGTCAGTTTAAACAGGTGGTAAAAAGAACCTTCAAAGGGGAACTTTTTGTGGGACTATGGGTGACAATGAAGGCAATGCTAAAAGCACTGTTTGCCAATGATATGCATACAGTAAAGTATCCTTTTGAGAAATTACCAATATCACCAAGATATAGAGCCATTCATGATATGCTAAGATTGCTTGAATCGGGACATTATAGATGTATTGGGTGTGGACTTTGTGAAAAGATTTGTATCTCTAACTGTATTACAATGGATACGCGCTATGATGAAAACCAGCGTAAAGAGGTAAGTGAGTATACGATTAACTTTGGGCGTTGTATTTTTTGTGGATACTGTGCAGAAGTGTGTCCAGAGCTTGCAATTGTACATGGATCACGTTACGAAAATGCTTCAGAGCAACGTGCAGGTTTTTCACTCTTTGAAGATATGTTGACTCCTATTGATAAGTTAAATTTACAACAGGAATATAGTGGGTTTGGTTCTGTGTCTCCAAATGCAGATGATAATATTAAACAGACGCCATTAGCGTATTAGGAGCGTAATAATGTATGAAATGATAGCCTTTTACCTATTTTCGGCTTTAACAATAGGACTCTTTATTGTAACAGTAATGAGTAAAAATGTCTTGTATGCGATGACTTCACTTGCTGCGGGGATGGTACTTATCTCAGGATTTTTCTTTATCCTTGGTGCAGATTTCCTTGGTGTGGTTCAACTTATAGTGTATGTGGGAGCAGTGATGGCACTCTACTCATTTGCTATGATGTTTTTTGATGCTACAAGAGATATTAAAGAGAAGAATACAAGCAGTGCTTTGGTATTTTTGCTTGGAGGGATGAGTGCATTGGTTTTAGTGCTTATGTTTGCTGCACCAATGCATTCAGATGCGATTACAGCACTTTATCCTATGCATAAAGGTGTAGGAAACGCACAAGATGTAGGAATTGTGCTTTTTACAAAGTATCTTGTACCATTTGAGGTTGCAGCAGTAATGCTTTTGGTTGCGATGATTGCAGGGATTATTCTTGCAGGTAAGAAGATGGATAAGTCACTTACCAAAGATACCGCAGTAGACGATGAAATTTTAGTTGTAAAGGATAAAAAATGATAGGCTTATCTCACTACCTTGTAGTATCCGCGATACTCTTTTCTATAGGATTGGTTGGTGTATTGAGAAGAAGAAATCTTCTCATGCTTTTTTTTGCAACAGAAGTGATGCTCAATGCTGTCAATATCGCCTTTGCAGCGATTTCACACTATTACAATGATTTGACAGGTCAAATGTTTGCCTTTTTTGTGATTGCTATTGCAGCATCAGAAGTAGCTGTAGGGCTTGGTATTTTGATTGTATTGTTTAAAAAATTTGGTTCTCTTAACTTAGATGACTTAGCAAATATGAGAGGTTAAAGATGGAAAATTTAGTATATATAGCACTTTTTGCACCGTTTGCGAGTTCTCTGTTCGCTGCACTTTTTGGGATGAGCCAAAGAGAAGTATTTGTAGGTATTGTAGCATCCATGTTTATTGGTACAGCATTCATCTCTTCATTGCTTTTGGCAATACATCTTTATACAACAGGAGATGTAATTAATATTACTATGATGGACTGGATTCATGCGGGAGACTTTAATGTCTCTTTTGGATTTGTGGTTGATCAGGTTTCTGTAACAATGATGACAGTTGTTACTTTGGTATCAACGGTTGTACATGTGTATGCTATTGGGTACATGGATCATGATAAAAGTTTTAATAGATTTTTCTCTTATCTCTCTGCTTTTGTATTCTCTATGATGATACTTGTCATGTCAGATAACTTTCTTGGACTCTTTATTGGCTGGGAAGGTGTGGGTGTCTGTTCTTGGTTGCTTATTGGCTTTTGGTATCACAAAGCAGATCAGACAAGAGAAGAAAACCCATCTGTCTCACCATCATGGGCCGCAAATGAAGCTTTTATTGTAAATCGTATTGCAGACCTTGGTATGTTGGTAGGTATTTTTGTACTTTACTGGAATACAGGTACACTCAAATACGATGAAGTATTTGCACAATTACCATATTTGAATAACGGCATAATTGTAACAGCTACTATTGCACTCTTTATTGGTGCAATGGGTAAATCTGCACAATTTCCATTTCATACATGGCTTACAGATGCGATGGAGGGACCTACTCCGGTATCTGCATTGATACACGCGGCAACCATGGTAACAGCAGGGGTATTTTTGGTTATTAGAGCCAATCCACTTTTCCATGCGGCGCCTGAGGTGAGTTTCTTTATTGCGAGCTTAGGTACATTTGTAGCCTTCTATGCGGCCTCCATGGCACTGGTAGAGCGTGACCTTAAGCGTATTATTGCCTACTCTACACTTTCACAGTTGGGGTATATGTTTGCGGCAGCTGGACTGGGTGCTTACTGGATAGCACTTTTCCACTTGGCAGCTCATGCATTCTTTAAAGCACTTCTCTTCTTGGGTGGTGGTAATGTGATGCATGCTATGCATGATGAACTAGATATCTTCAAGATGGGTGGCATGAAAAAAGAGATGAGAGGGACATGGATTTATATGACTCTAGCATCGGTAGCACTTGCAGGATTACCGCCTTTGGCAGGATTTTGGTCAAAAGATGCTATTATAGAAACTGCCTTTAATGAACATACCTATTTCTTATGGATTATGTTGGTGGTTACAGCAGGTATGACCGCTTTCTATAGCTTTAGACAAGTGTTTATGACTTTTCATGGAGAAGATAGACATACACCATTGGGATTTCATCCTCATGAGATGTATAAATTTGTTTTAATTGCCATGTCGCCATTGGCAGTACTGGCAACAATTACGGGTTGGTATATGAAAGAGTATGAAGATTTTATTACAGAATTGCTACCGCACTACGAGATGAGTGAGCATACGCATCATTTAGCTTCATGGTTAGGTCTTGTTGTTCTTTTCTTTGCTATTTCTGGTATTGTTTGGGCATATTTAAAATATGCAAGAATAGGTAGACATGCATGGAAACGTGACAAAGAGAAAGAACAAGGGTTCTTTTATAAACTTCTTAAAAATCAGTACTATGTACCAAAGTTTTATGAAGAATTTATTACTAAACCCTATGCAATGGTTTCAGCAGTTTTCTGGGAAAAAGTTGATTTAAAAATTGTGGATGCAACGGTAGATAATATTGCAAAAGCATTTTATAAATCAGGAGATGCAACCAGAGGAATGCAGACAGGTAACCTCTCTAACTATCTTAACTGGATGGCAGTAGGTGGTGTATTATTATTAGTAATTGCTGCGATATCAGCGATGTTTGTGTAAGGGGATAAGATGGATAATATTTTAAGTGTATTGGTATTTTTTCCAGCAGTCGCAGGATTGCTTGGATTTGTGATTGATAAAGAGAGTGCAAGAGCCTATGGTATTACTGTAGCAACAATTGAGTTTTTACTCTCTTTATGGTTATGGTTTAGTTTTGATATGTCTGATGCAGGTATGCAGTTTGTAGAGTCAATCCCACTTATTCCTAATATAGGCATCTCTTATTATATGGGGGTAGATGGCATCTCACTCTTTATCCTTATAATGACAACATTGATGACGCTTATTGGTATGGCATCTATGTCTGTTACAAAAAATATTAAAAATATGATTGTAACACTTCTCTTTTTGGAGATGACAATGGTAGGGGTATTTGTAGCATTGGATGCAATTATTTTCTATCTTTTCTGGGAGCTCTCTTTGGTGCCAATGCTCTATATCATTGGTGCATGGGGTGGGCCATTGAGAGTCTATGCTTCTATTAAGTTTTTCCTCTATACTTTTACGGGGTCACTTATCATGCTTGTAGGTATGTTGTTTATAGCCTATACATACTATAGTGTTACAGGTATATGGTCATTTGCACTTACAGATTGGTATATGCTTGTATTTCCTAAGTCTATGCAATTATGGCTCTTTGCCGCATTCTTTATAGGATTTGCTATTAAAGTACCAATGTTCCCTTTTCACACATGGATTCCATACGCACACGGACAAGCACCTACTATTGGTTCGGTCATTCTTGCTGCGGTTTTACTTAAAATGGGTACCTATGGATTTGTAAGATTTTCACTTCCTATGTTTCCTGATGCATCAGTGATGGCTATCGCTCCAATTGCAGTTATTTCTATTATTATGGTTATCTATACAGCGATGATTGCCTATGCCCAAAAAGATATGAAGCAGGTTATTGCATACTCATCTGTTTCACATATGGGTATTATTATGTTGGGTATCTTTGCGATGAATGCAGAGGGTATCTCTGGTTCAGTATTTCAAATGCTCTCTCACGGGATTGTGTCGGGTGCACTCTTTATGCTTGTGGGTGTAATTTATGACAGAAGACATACCAAACTTCTTTCAGAGTTTGGAGGGTTGGCTTCAGTGATGCCTAAGTATGCAGTAATTTTTGGTATTATGCTTATGGCGGCAGTAGGATTGCCACTTACTATGGGATTCCCTGGTGAGTTTCTTGTGCTTTTAGGGTTCTATAAAGTTTCACCAATCATGACAATTCTTGCAGGTACCTCTATTATTTTGGGTGCAGTCTATATGCTAAGAGTCATGAAAAAAGCTTTCTTTGGTCCAGTGACCAATAAGGAAAATCTTAAACTTAAAGATTTGAACAGTAGAGAAACATGGTCACTTATCCCGCTTGTAGCAATTGTAATATGGTTAGGTATTTACCCTAAACCAGTATTGGAGCCTATAGACAATTCAGTGAAAGCGATGCTCCATTTTATGGATGAAAAAGCGATTACACAAGAGGCAAAAGATATAATAAAACTATCAAAATCAACGAAGGAGGCAAAATAATGTTAACGCCTATTAATGTGAGTTTAGAGAGTCTAAACCTAATAACACTTGCCCCAATGCTGATTGCTATAGCTGGTGGTTTAGTTATTCTTGTCTTAGATTTGATCAATAAGAAGTTAGATAAATCTCTCTATGTAATGTTGACTGTATTAATTCTGTTTATTGACCTTGGATCTGTATTAGGACTTACTGTCAATGAACGTGGATTTTTTGATGTCATGCTTATAGATGGTATCTCTATTATTTCTCAACTTATGCTGATTGTTGCATCTATGATATTTATTCCTCTTGCACTCACATCAAAGAGATTTCATGAGTATTCATATCCTGAATTTTTTGCACTCTTTTTGTTTATGGTTGCAGGATTCCAATTTATGGTGGCATCAGACAACTTGATTCTTATTTTTGTGGGAATTGAAACAGCCTCTTTGGCACTCTATACATTGATTGCATTACATAACAGAGTCAACTCTTATGAAGCAGCGGTAAAATACTTTACCATGGGTGCTTTGGCGGCGGCATTTTTTGCTATGGGTTCAGCAGTAGTGTATGCTTTGACGGGTTCTATAGAACTTTATAAAGTGGCAGAAGTATTAGCTGTTCGCATGAATGAAACAGGATTAATGATTGCTATTTTTGGTTCATCGGTACTGTTGTTGGTTGCTTTTGCATTTAAACTCTCTCTTTTTCCTTTCCATACATGGGCTCCAGATGTCTATGAAGGTGCTTCTGCACCATTGGCTGGATATATGTCTGTTGTACCTAAAGTTGCTGCATTTGTTGTGAGTATTAGAATTTTTGGTATGTATATTGACCTTGGAGTTGAATGGGTACGCATAGTCATCTTGGCTATGTCTGTACTTACTATGACACTTGCCAATATCATGGCATTGGTGCAAAATGATGTCAAACGTATGCTTGCTTACTCATCTATCTCTCATGCTGGGTTTATTATGGCAGCACTGGCACTCAATACAACAGATGGAAATACTGCTATCTTCTTGTACTATGCGCTCTTTATGTTTACCAATCTTGGTGCCTTTGCAATGTTGTGGATTTCTCGTCATAAAAAACGTAGATTTAATGCACGATATGACCACCCCTATGAAAAATTTGCAGGACTTATCAATATTATGCCAATGGGCGCAGTGGTGATGGCTCTTTTTATGCTTTCACTTGCAGGTGTACCACCATTCTCGGTATTCTGGGGCAAAATCTATGTGATGCAGGCTGCTGTAAATTCTGGTTATGTTTGGTTAGCTATTATTATGGGGCTTAACTCAGCAATCGCTGCATATTACTATTTGAAACTCATTGTATATATGTTCCTAAAAGATCCAGTAAAAGATGTAGATACTGTATACTATAACATCTCTAAACCACTTATGGCTATTATTGGTCTTGCTACCATTGCGACGGTAACAGCGATATTCTATATACAACCATTGATTTCTTACTTGCATGATATGATTAGTATGAGTGGTTATTAGTCTATTGATTTGAGGGTTGATTTTATCAACCCTGTATTCCATAGTTCATAGACAGTAACATCTTCTTTTTCAGCACTTCTACACTTCCTTTTACAACATTATTAAACTGAGAATTATTAAATGTATTTTGTCTTTTTGCAAGACGAGCAGTATTGGTAGTAATCTTTTGAGTAAGCATTTCTTTATCGTAACATCCATCAAGATACGCTAATGTCTCTTTAATCCCAATAGATTTCATACTGTTTGGGGCACGGCTATACTTTTTTTCTAGCATACATACTTCATCTATAAGACCATCATTTAACATAAGTTGGGTACGTAATGCTATACGCTCTTTGAGTATTTCTCTCTCCCACGTAATTTGATAAAGGGGCAAGGGTTCTTTTATGACAGGTTGAGGAGGATGCAGAGTAAAATACTCTGTAGGGGTTAAACCAGTTTCAAGATAGATAGAGAGTGCTTTCTCTATGCGATAACGGTCTGCGGATGCGATGTGGGCCATATACGTATGATCTAGCTTGTCTAGCCATTGATATGTTTTGTTTAGGCTTTTTAAATGTGTAGAGGCTTCTTTTTTTGTACTATCACTTATTTTTGGCATGATACTGATACCCTCAATAAGTATTTTAAGATAAAAACTTGTCCCTCCTACGATAATAAGATTTTTACCGTCCTCTTTACATTGTTGTCTTACTTTATGATAGAGGGAAATATAAGTATTCACATCAAAATTCTCATCAGGATATATAATGTCAATACCAAAATGCCTAATGCCTTGGCGTTCTTCTGGTGTTGGTTTAGCGGAAACAATATCTATCTTTTTGTAAATAGCCAAAGAGTCCAGTGACAATATGTAGGCATTGGTTTTTTGTGCAAGTTCAATAGAGAGTGCTGTTTTCCCTGATGCCGTAGAGCCAATGAGTGCCAGTTGAGAAAAAGATTTGCTATGAGTTTTCATGTTGTAATCATACCATAACCCCAAACAAGGTAAAATTATCTTTTAACCAAAGGATAAGAATGGATTTATTTGACAAAAACAATCGTTTCAATATCGCCAATATTGTTACGTATCTTAATATTACAATGGGAATTGTAGCAATCTATTTTATTGTAAAGGGAGATTTTTTTACGGCTATTGTGTTGGCATGGATAGGAGGGGCATGCGATATTGCAGATGGTAAGCTTGCACGCAAATACAACCTCTCAACGGAGTTTGGCATACAGCTTGACTCTTTTGCTGACTTTCTTTCGTTTGTGGTAATGCCTGCATTTTTACTCTTTTATGCGACAAAACAGTATGTGGGTGTTGTGGGCATAGAAGAGCTTATTTTGGGAATTGTATTTATTTGGTATATCATCAATGGCTTAAGACGTTTGGTTGAGTTTAATCTCAAAGTAGATGTAGGAGAGGTAGAGAAGTATTTTGAAGGTGTGCCTACTCCTCTTGGAGCTATTTTACTATGGGTCCTTTATTTGCTTACGGCATATGGTGCAATAGGCAGTGGATACATAATTGCCATTTTGGTAACAGCTATTGCTTGGTCACTAAATTCAAAACTTAAAATTCCACATCCATAATGAATGAGGAGTGAAGTGTGAGGAGTGAAGCGTTAAGAGGGAATCGTTTTGTTAAGTTGTTGAATGACTTTTCTGAGTTGGTGATGTTTAAACACTCTATATTCTCTTTGCCTTTTATTTTTATTGCTATGCTGGTTGCCGCAGAGGGGTGGTTTGGGTGGAGACTGTTTTTTTTGGGTATCTTCGCAGCCATTAGTGCACGCAATTTTGCTATGGGCGTTAACCGTTATCTTGATAGAGATATCGATAGACTCAACCCTAGAACAAAGGGGCGTCCTTCTGTAGATGGCAGGGTATCGCACCTGCAAATATTAGGTTTTATCGTTATCAATGCAGTTATCTTTGTTGTGGTAGCCTATTTTGTTAATGCTTTGGCACTTAAACTTGCCGTGCCTATTTTGTTGGTTTTGGGTGCCTATACGCTCTTTAAACGCTTTTCTGCACTGGCACATCTTATACTCGGTATTAGCCTAGGGTTGGCTCCTGTAGCGGGTGTGGTAGCAGTATCTGGAGAGATAACGTTATGGTCACTCTATTTGGCAACAGGGGTGATGTTTTGGGTAGCTGGGTTTGATTTGCTCTACTCTTTGCAAGATATAGCGTTTGACAAAGCTCACAATCTACACTCAATACCTTCAAAATTTGGTGCAAAAAATACCATGTGGATTGCAAGGCTATTTCATCTGTTGGCCGTACTGTTTTGGAGTCTATTTGTACAAGAAGCCCATTTGAACCTATGGGCACACATGGCAGTACTCTTTTCTGCTATAATGCTAACATATGAACACTACATCGTCAATAAAGATTTTACCAAAATAGATAAAGCATTCTTTGCAGTAAATGGATATTTGGGGTTTATATTTATGGTGTGTATCATTATGGAGGTAATATAAGTGGAAATCATAGATATAGTTGTTTTGGGATTATTGCTATGTTTGGCTATTGTTTTATGGATACTTATGAGTAAAAATGCCAAGTTAAGCAGTGAAAATCAAAAACTCCATGAAATCCTAGAGGTAAAAGATATTACAATTGCCAACTATGAAGCATCACGTATGGTAGTCAAAGATGTGGTAGAGAATTTCTCTTCTTTTGATACAGTGATGAAAATGATTCATGAAGGAGAGAGTAAAGAGCAGATTTCAAAAACTTTGGGTATGCCACTTTCAAAAATAGAGCTTATTATCAAGTTTGATAAACTGAAAAACAAAGAATAGTCCCAAAATATTTGAAACATAAAGTTTTTTTGGCTATAATTTCGCTCTAAATATCGCTACTACATGTAAATGTGCACTCTTAGCTCAGCTGGATAGAGCATC
This sequence comes from Sulfurovum sp., assembly GCA_027038155.1. GTDB lineage: Bacteria > Campylobacterota > Campylobacteria > Campylobacterales > Sulfurovaceae > Sulfurovum. Next base: position 21,542 of record JALVXW010000207.1, on the reverse strand, counting down.
GGTTTGCGGTACCGAAGGTCGTGAGTTCGAATCTCGCAGGGTGTACCACCTTAAAGCATACTATCAAATCAAATACTAATCAGAGTTACACTATAATTAATTCAATACTATTTTTTGGGAGTTAAGATGCATATATTACTTATCAATACCAATCCTGTAGTTTCAAGACTGTTTGTATTGTGTGCAGGCGAAGTGGATATAGAACTTGAGGAGGTATCTACAGTGGATGCCATAAAAGATAAGCAGTATGCAATGGTATTTGTGGACGAGTCTGCTTATGAAACAGATGTTTTGGATTTTTTTCAACATACCCAAAATATAAAAAGAGTGTTTATCTCATATGCAAATGAGACAATAGAAGGTTTTGATTTTACAATAAAGAAACCATTTTTACCCTCTTTTATTATAGAATTTTTTAAAGAGAATATTGAGAAAAACATAACCAAAGCAAAAGAAGATTTGGTAGACACAACTGAAGATGCAGATAGCATCTTGGATGCACCAAAAGAGATTCCCACAGAAGAGATACATAGAGAGTCAGATAGAGAGAGTCCTAAAGTGTTGGATAATGATGAGATAGAAAAAATTAAAACTATTTTAGAGAGTAGTGAAGAGGATGAAGTGGAAGACCTTTTGTCTGAAGAAGATATAGAAAAGCGAAAAGTAGAATTGATTAAAAAACAGCTTGTTGATGAGGGTGTTGAGATTGTAGAAGAGAATGAGATTGTAGATGCGTTGAGTACAAATAAAAAAACAGTCAAAAAGAGATCTGGAAAAAATAGACCATCAAAAATTATCCTTGCCGAAGAGGAGATGAAAAATATAGAAAATATACTGCAAAAAGGTTTGAGAAAAAAACAGATGAGAAGATTGCTTCAAGGCAAAAAGATAAAAGTTTTTATGAAATTAAAGGGAGACAGTTAATGCAAAAAAGAGGTGCAATACTTGTGCTCTCTGGCCCTAGTGGTGCAGGAAAAAGCACTATTATCAATGCTGCTTCTGAAGAGATTGGTGACTATTATTTTTCTATCTCAACCACTACGAGAAATCCAAGGGTAGGTGAAAAAAATGGTGTAGACTATTTTTTTGTTACCAAAGAGGATTTTGAGGAGGATATTAAAGCTGGAAATTTCTTAGAGTATGCAGAGGTACATGGTAACTATTATGGTACATCATTAAAGCCAGTCAGAGAGGCTTTGGTAGAGGGAAAACTGGTTATTTTTGATATTGATGTACAGGGGCATAGATTGGTACGTGCCAAGATGAATGATATTACAACATCGGCGTTTATTACACCTCCTACGCTAATAGAACTTGAAAAAAGATTAAGAGCACGTTGTACCGATGATGAATCTGTAATCATAAATCGTATTGAAAATGCAAAGAGCGAGATAAGGGCTGTAGGGGAGTATGATTTTACAATTATTAACGATAATATTGAGGATGCAACACGAAAATTTATTATTGTGGCTAAAGCAGCCAGATTGAAACAAAGTAGGGAAGATGAGGATAAATTCATTACTGAGTGGTTGGCCTAATAGAAATATTAAACATAATGCAGTATAATTATTGAAATTAATGTTAAAGGATAGACATGGGTATGCCAAGTATGCCAGAATTACTTATTGTATTGGCGATAGTAGTACTTCTTTTTGGAGCAAAAAAGATTCCTGATCTTGCAAAAGGTATGGGAAAAGGGATAAAAGACTTTAAAAAGGCCATCAAAGAAGATGATGAAGAGCCTAAAGAGATTGCTAAAACTGAAGAACCAAAAGTTGAAGCAAAAACCGAAGAGAAAAAAAGCGAAAACGCTTAATTTCTCAAAACTCGTTCCCATTGTCCTCAATGGGAACGTATTTAAGCTATAAATGCTAAGTTGCTCCCCTTACTTACAAAGACTGTGTATGCATTCCCACGCAGAGCATGGGAACGAGAAAGATATTACGGAAAATTTATGAAACTAAAATCACACATCAATGACATTATAAAAGATGCTTTCACTAAAGCTGGTATAGCACATGAGCCTATGTCTGTCTCAGAAGCAAGCAAACCAGAGTTTGGAGACTATCAGTTTAATGGTGCTATGGCACTCTCAAAAAAACTGGGCAAAAATCCAAGAGCAATAGCCCAAAGCATTGTGGAACATCTTGACTTGACAGGGGTGCTCTCTAAAGCAGAGATAGCAGGGCCTGGGTTTATTAACCTTTGGCTAAATCCACTTTGGATTGCGACACAATGCCAAAGTGCTCTAGAGGATGAAAGAGTAGGGGTCTCCACAAAAGAGAACCCTATCAAAGTAGTAGTAGATTACTCTGGACCAAACATGGCCAAACAGATGCATGTAGGACATTTGCGTTCAACCATTATTGGCGATACTTTGGCAAACCTTCTTACCTTTTTGGGAGATGAGGTAATACGCCAAAACCATATTGGTGACTGGGGTACTCAGTTTGGAATGCTTATTGCCTATCTTGAGATGAAAGATGAAGATGGCACAGTTACCCTTAAAGATTTGGAGCAATTTTACAAAGATGCCAAAGGTGAGTTTGATGCCAACGCAGACTTTGCCAACAAAGCCAGAGAGTATGTTGTTAAGATACAATCGGGTGATGCACACTGTCTGAACCTGTGGAAAAAGTTTATAGATATTTCACTAGGTCACTGTGAAGAGGTGTACGAGAAGCTAAATGTCAATCTTATGCGTGATGATGTACGTGCAGAGAGTTTTTATAATGATATGTTACCTAAAGTTGTTGATTCATTGACTGGCAAAAGTATATTGCAAGAGAGCGATGGTGCTCAGTGTGTCTTTTTGGAAGGTGATGAAGTTCCTGTGATTGTACAAAAAGCAGATGGCGGGTATCTGTATGCAACCACTGACCTTGCCGCTTTATGGTATAGAGCAGAAGTCTTAGGGGCAAAACGTATCTCTTATGTGGTAGATGCCAGACAAGCTGGACACTTTAAGCAGGTATTTCGTATTGCAAAAGAGGCAGGTTTTGTCTCTGAAGAGGTAAAACTTGAACACATCGCCTTTGGTACCATGATGGATAAGAGTGGTAAACCATTTAAAACCCGTGATGGTGGCACAGTCAAACTTATAGACCTCCTTGATGAAGCAGTCATTAAAGCTAAGGAGACCATAAACAATAAAGAGGAGTATGCACCAGAACAAATAGATGAATTGGCTAAAATTATTGGTATAGGTGCAGTAAAATATGCTGACCTCTCCATAAACCGTGAATCTAACTACATCTTTAACTGGGATAAAATGCTTTCATTTGAGGGTAACACTTCACTCTATATGCAGTATGCCTATGCAAGAATTCAAAGTATCTTTAGAAAGTATAATGCACCTATAGAGGGCAGTATTGTCATAGGTGATGCATTAGAGCATAGATTGGCTACAATGTTGTTGCGTTTTGAGGATCTCTTAAGCCGTGCCGCGGTAGATGCAAGTCCAAACCAAATTACCACCTATTTATATGAACTCGCAACACTCTTTATGCGGTTTTATGAACAAAACCCTATCTTGAAAGATGGTGTAGAAGAAGAGGTTAAGATGAGTCGCTTACAACTTGCAAATCTTACAGCTAAGACAATTAAGCAAGGGCTTGATATACTAGGTATTAAGGTTGTAGATAAGTTGTAAAATAGTGGTTTATATTGGTTTAGACTATTTTAATATGATACTGTATATAATACCATTATGGTAAATATTGTAATAGACACCAATGTATTACTTTCAGCTCTATTATCCAATAAGGGTGCTAGTCATAAACTCTTATCTATGATAGACAGTAAGAAATTTATGGTACATATCTCGACGACACTGCTTTATGAGTATGAAGAGATATTAAAACTGAAATCTAAAATGGATGACGTGCATGTTGATGCTATTTTAGATTATATTTGTCTCATTGGCAATAAAAATAGTATTTTTTATCTTTGGAGACCCAAGCTCAAAGATGTTGATGATGACTTTTTATTGGAGCTTGCTGTAAAATCGCACTCTATCATTGTTACACTTAATGGTAAAGATTTTCAGCCTGCTTTAGAGTATGGTCTTAAAGTGATGACCCCTAAAGAATTTTTACAATATATAGGAGAAATAATATGAAAACAATGAGTTTACGCATGCCAGACTATTTAAAAAATGCAATAAATGATGTCTGCACAAATGAAAAAATCTCACTTAATCAATTTATACTCAATGCCTTAAGCGAAAAAGTCTCTGCGTTACAAACCTTAGATATCATAGAACAAAGAGCAAAAAGAGCTTCAAAAGCATCTTTTGTAGAGGCATTAAGGCAAGTACCAAATGTGACTCCTGATGAAAGGGATAAACTCTAAGAACCTTAAAGGATTTCCATGAAAGCACTAATAATCATAGCTATACTTATAACCATGGCTACTATTTTTTTCAAATATACTAGAGACAAAAACACCAAAAAATTACTTATTACACTGGCATCATTTACCATAATTATCTCTTTGGCAGTAGCAGGTAACTTAACACGGTCAATTATTCCTCTTTATATCGCACATCTATTGTTAGTTATTTTGGCATGGTTTGGTGTAGTGTGGTATCTCTTTAAAGAAAAGTACTACTGGTGGATAATTTTTTCACCTATAGTAACCATAGGACTCTTTTTACTTTTAGAATTTTTAGAAGGTTCTAGGCATGGGATTTTTGCTTAAACCCAAATTATGCAATAGGATTGCCAAAATTAGCGATAGTGCTTGTGCTGTGGGTGTTTGCAAAGAATTTGAGGTTAACCCTTAGGTTAATCGATGATTATTTGTAAATGCCCACGGTACAATGACTTTTGCTAGTTTGGTAATTTCTATTGCATAATTTGGGTTAAACTAAAGTAGTTTAAGCAGGGTCAATATTGTGATTTTTTTTCTGGTTTTCTACCAATTCATTCAAAAACTGTTCCAGGCTATAGCGTTGTCTATACTCCGGTACCATAATATGAATAAGAATATCTCCTAAATCTGCTACAACCCACTCGTCACTTGTATCTGAAGCCAAAATAGCATCTCCATGCTCTTTAAGCCCTTTTTTCAGATGGTCAAAGAGTGCCAATGTATGTTTTCCATTAAGTGAATTAGCAATCACTACACGCTTTGCAATATAGTCTGCATTATCTAGGTTAAATACTTCTATCTCTTCTGCTTTTTTATCATCAAGAATATGCACGATATTCTCTACTCTTTCGTCTATTGCCATTAAGGTATTTCCTTCAAGTACATTTTGTACTGATTTTTGAATTTTTTTGTCAACATAGTGTAACATTTTTTTGTTTCGTATATCTGTAGAGCTTATGGGAGTATCTATCTCTAGTATTTCCCATTTTTTAAGGTTATCCGCATCTACTGGATAGCCTCTACGTGTGACAATCACCCAGATTATTGTCTCATTAAGCCAAAAAAAATGGTGCCATTTTGTCAATGTTGGCACGTTGTCAGAACCAACGATGAGATACTTTGCATCATACACACTGTTAAAATGTTTTACAGTTTGTTCGGTTGTGATACTTTTGCCTTCATTTATCTCATACTCACTCACAATGACTTTTTCAATATTATCAAAAAGTGTATGACACCACGCAAGCCTCTGAGAAGCAGAGGCAAGCGAAAAACTTTTAAAAGGATTGAGATAGGCAGGTACAACAAGCAGATGGTCAATCTCTAAGTTTTCAATAGCACGCTCAACAATATGTTGATGTCCAAGATGTGGAGGGTCGAAACTTCCTCCAAAGATTGCTACTATCGGCTTAGGGTGATTAACCAAATGCTAACCTCATTTACTGTAAAATTATCCGAATTTTAGCATAAAAAGCATAAGGGTACACAATGGCTGTAAAAGTAGCAATCAATGGACTTGGAAGAATTGGTAGATGTGTCGCGAGAATTATCGCCGATAGAGATGATATTGAGCTTGTAGCAGTAAATGCTTCTGGCTCAGAAGAGATGCTTGCATATAATCTCAAATATGACTCTGTACATGGCAGACGCAATGATGTGAGTGTAGCTGATGGATTTTTAAATATCGGTACGACAAAAGCAAAAATATTTGCCCAGCGTGATTTAAGTAAGATTGATTTTGCTTCTACAGGAGCTGAGCTGGTGCTTGAGTGTACGGGTGCATTTTTAACAAAAGAGTCTGTCCAACCATACTTTGATAATGGTATCAAAAAGGTACTCTTCTCCGCTCCAGCCAAAGATGATACCGCTACTTTTGTACTGGGTGCAAATGCAGAGGATTATGCAGGACAGAAGGTAGTTTCAAATGCCTCTTGTACCACCAATGGGTTAGCCCCTGTAGCCAAAGTACTCGATGATGCTTTTGGCATAGAAAATGGGCTTATGACAACCATTCACTCCTACACTTCATCGCAGCCTATACTTGATGCAAAACATAAAAAAGATCCACGAAAAGGACGCTCTGGTGCAGCCAATCTGGTACCTACCACCACAGGTGCGGCTAAAGCCATCTCTAAAGTATTGCCAAATCTTGCAGGCAAAATCAATGGACAAGCTATTCGTGTGCCTACCCCTGATGTCTCTATGGTAGATTTGACTGTGACATTGGCTAAAGATACCACTGTAGAAGAGGTACAAGCTGCATTTAAAACAGCATCTGAAGGCTCTCATAAAGGTATTTTGGGTGTAGATGAAGAGTATAGAGTCTCTCAAGATTTTGTAGGTGAAGCACTAAGTACTGTAGTGGCACAAGATACCATTCAAGTCATCGGTGGCAATATGGTAAAGGTACTCTCATGGTATGATAATGAGTGGGGATACTCTTGTCGTTTGGTAGATATGGCAGTACATATTAGTAAGGGAGCATAAGTTGAAAACAATTAAAGATTTAGATATAGCAGGAAAAACCGTATTTATTCGTTGTGATTTTAATGTACCAAAAGATGAGCAGGGTAATATCACAGATGACAGAAGAATACGTGGTGCTTTAACCAGTATTCGTTACTGTTTAGATCGCGAATGTAAAGTTATTCTGGCTTCGCATTATGAACGTCCAGAGCCAGGCGTGTATGAAGAGAAGTTTTCATTGGCAACGGTGGTTACAAGACTGCAAACACTTCTTAAGTTGGCAGACAATATCACATTGGCAAAAGATGTTATAGGAGAAAAAACCAAAGCAAAAGCTGCAGTTTTAGAGAGTGGTGAAGTACTAGTGCTTGAAAACTTACGCTATGAAGCAGGGGAAACTAAGAATGATATAGCGTTTGCCAAAGAGTTAGCCTCTATGGCAGATATCTATATTAACGATGCATTTGGTGCATGCCATAGGGCACATGCTTCTATAGATGCCATGGCAAGACTTTTTGACAACAACAGTAAGGGGGCAGGTTTTTTATTAAACAAAGAGGTGACCTTTTTTGATAAAACACTTGCAAATCCTATTCGGCCATTTGTAGCAGTGATTGGTGGCTCTAAAGTATCTGGTAAACTTGAAGCACTTAGAGAGCTTTTAAATAAGGTAGATAAAGTGGTCATTGGCGGGGGAATGGCATTTACATTTTTAAAGGCACAAGGCTATGAGATAGGTAGCTCTTTGGTAGAAGATGATCTGTTAGATGAAGCTAGAACAATTATGATAAAGGCTAGAAAACAAGGGGTTAAGTTCTATCTTCCTGTAGATGTTGTGGTTGCGCCTAAATTTGAAGAGTATTCGGTCTCTAAGTATCTACCAGCACAAGAGATTCCAGAAGATTGGATGGGGCTAGATATTGGACCTGCATCATCAAGACTTTTTCGTGAAGTGATTGCAGATGCACAGACGATTTTATGGAATGGTCCTATGGGTGTCTATGAGTGGGATAGATTTGCAAAAGGGAGCCTTCTGATGTCTCATGATATTGCAGGAAGTCACGCTACAACAATCGTAGGGGGTGGAGATACTGCTGATGTTGCCCAAAAAGCAGGAGATGTTGATGAGATGACCTTTGTAAGTACAGGTGGTGGAGCAAGCCTTAATCTACTTGAGGGCAAACCCCTCCCTGGTATTGAAGCCCTAAAGGCATAATAATGATTTATGCAGCTAATTTTAAAACCAACCACACAAGAAAAAGTACAGAAAACTATATTGTGGAACTCAATGAGAAGCTACGTGCTAAGCATCCAGAAGACAAAGTGTATATTTTCCCTCCTGCTACGGCACTGAATGATTACGAGGGTGACTTTACGATAGGTACGCAAAATGCGTATGCAGCACACAATGGTGCATATACTGGAGAGATAGGTTTAGAGCAGTTAGATGAGTTTGGTATAAAGACTATTCTCATTGGGCACAGTGAACGCCGTGAGTATATGGCAGAGACACAAGAGAAAGCAGCAGCTAAATTTTCTTTTTTTCAAAAGCAGGACTTTGAAATCATTTACTGTATTGGTGAACCATTGGAGATACGTGAAAAAGGGTTTGAAGCTGTAATGCAATACCTTTTGGCTCAGTTTGAAGGTATTGATATTGGTTATGATAAACTCATTGTTGCCTATGAACCTATTTGGGCTATTGGTACAGGACGAAGTGCGACAGTGGAAGAGATTTCAACCACACACAGAGCCTTAAAAAAAGCTATCAATGATAAACCACTACTCTATGGAGGTTCTGTTAAGCCTGCCAATATCAAAGAGATTACAAGTATTGCTGGGGTAGATGGGGTACTTGTAGGGTCTGCATCACTTGATGTGGAGAGTTTTTCTCAGATGGTGCTTTCTTAATAGATTTTAAATCAATGTTTACTTTAAAAAGGTAGGGTTGATAAACCTACCTACATATATTTATTTAAACAAATCTTCTAATGCTGTTGTATCAGTTGTTTTTTCTACTTCAGGTGTTGATGAGTCCACTTGACGTTCTGCGACACCTTCTACCTCATTGAGTTCTATGGTATAGCCTGTAAGCATAGAAGCCAAACGAATGTTAATTCCTGACTTGCCAATAGCTTTTGCTTTTTGGTCACCAGTAATATTCACCATCGCTTTTTTAGTGGCTGCATCTACTTTGATACTCTGTGTAATTGCAGGGCTTAACGCACGTGTAATAAACACTTCAGGAATAGGCGAGTACTCAATACAGTCAATATTTTCACCATTAAGCTCTTGACTCACTGCATTGATACGTACCCCTTTTACACCAACAGCTGCACCAATAGGGTCAACATTCATCTGCTCTGTTTTTAGGGCTATTTTGGCTCGCTCTCCTGGGATTCTAGCTGCACCTACTATCTCTACAGCACCATCAGCTATCTCTGGTACTTCAGACTCCATAAGGGCTTCTAAAAACTTTGGAGAGGTTCTTGTGAGTTCCAAAAAGAGTCCATGCTGAGGGTCAACAGAGACAAAACGAAGGAGTGCTCTAATGCTATCTCCATGCTTAAACTTTTCGCCTTTAATTCGGTTGCGTTGACTCATCACACCTTTAAGTTCACCAATCTCTACATAGGTATTATCCTCTACATCTACACGGTTGACTGTGCCTAGCATTACAGAGCCCACTTTCTCTCTATATTTTTCAAAAAGATCTTGCTCTATGCGTCTTTGTATATGGTACTCCAACTCTTTAAACAAATTGGCCGATGCAGTACGTCCATGCTCTTCTAAAACAAACTCTTCTGTAAGTTTGTCGCCAATTTCAAGTGACGCATCAAACTCTTTTGCTTCACTAAGTGGCACAAAGGCATCTGAAGGAATTTTTTCTTTATTGTCCTCTTTGCCTACTTCTACAAAAAGTTGTTCGTCATCATCTGCCACGACCGTAATGACCTTATCTACTGTATATGTTTTGGTATCATTGTCAATATGTACTTCAAAGTGACTTGTAAATGAAGTGAGTTTTTTAGCAGTATTTTTAAGTGCTTCACTAAAGGCCTCAATAGCATGCTCTTTAGAGATGTTTTTTTCATGTGCAATAGCTTCAATAATATCTAATATTTTTTCCATAATTTTTCCTATGTTTAAATGGCATTTCAATAGACCGCTACAAGAGGTAACATAACAGTGTCAATAGTATCTCGGGAGGGTTCTTTTTGAAGTTGTGTATTATATCTAACCAAACCTTTACTGAAAATAAAGTATAATCTAAAATATAATAAAGAATAAATCAAAGGTACTATAGATGAAATTGAAACTTGCTAGAACCACATTAAAAGCAAAGCCAAAAACAATTGAGCTGAAAAAAATAGAAGAAGAGCTAGCGAATAAATCTATATTTTATTTTGATAAAGACAACTCACACAAAGAGTTAAAAGAGCTTATCGAATATTTTGAAGAGAAAGGTTTTTCTGTCTATATGAGAGAAGTGAAATATGGTCTAGATGAAAATGAATACATCTATGAAGTGCATATTATCGCATAATTTTCACAATATTAAAGAGATAGATTGAGTACAAAAAAACTATTTATAGAGACATTAGGTTGTGCAATGAATGTACGTGATAGCGAACATATAATTGCAGAACTTAACCAAAAAGAACCCTACGAACTTACCCAAAACCTCTCCGAAGCAGACCTCATTATCATCAATACCTGTTCGGTTAGAGAAAAACCTGTAGCCAAACTCTTTTCTGAGATAGGTGTCTTTAAAAAGCATAAAAAAGAGGGGGCAAAGATAGGTGTAACAGGGTGCACTGCTTCGCACTTAGGAAAAGAGATTATTAAACGTGCACCAGTGGTAGATTTTGTACTAGGTGCCAGAAATGTCTCTAAAATTACAGATGTGGTAGATCAAAAACATGCTGTAGAGGTAAATACTGATTTTGATGAGAGTACCTATACCTTTGGTGAATACAGAAGTAATCCTTTTAAAGCGATGGTAAATATCTCTATCGGGTGTGATAAATCGTGTACTTTCTGTATTGTTCCTGCGACACGGGGTGATGAAATTTCTATTCCTTCAGATCTTATTGTAAAAGAGATAACAAAAGCAGTTAATGTGGGTGCCAAAGAGGTGATGCTTCTTGGTCAAAATGTCAATAACTATGGTAAACATTTTAGTGCAACAGATGAGATATGTAATTTTACACAGCTTTTGCAAAAAATATCAAAAATTGATGGCTTGGAGCGTATTCGTTTTGCCTCTCCTCACCCTTTGCATATGGATGACGCCTTTTTACAAGAGTTTGCCTCAAATCCTAAAATATGCAAACAAATACATGTCCCTTTACAGAGTGGCTCAACACGTATTCTTAAAGAGATGAAGAGAGGATATACAAAAGAGAACTTCTTGAATCGTTGTGAAAAGATACGTACTCTATGCCCTGAAGCTACTATATCTACCGATGTTATAGTAGGTTTTCCTGGTGAGAGTGATGCAGACTTTGAGGATACAATGGAGGTGGTAGAGAAAGTACGTTTTGAACAGATGTTCTCTTTTAAGTATTCACCACGCCCACATACAAAAGCAGCTAGTTTTGATAATCAGATAGATAGTAAAGTTTCAGGAGATAGACTCACGAGACTTCAGTTGCGTCATACTGAAATACTTGATGAGGTTATGGATGCTCAAATAGGTAAAGTGCATAAAGTTTATTTTGATGAACTTAAGTCAAATGGCCGTGTTTCAGGACGTAGTGATGATGGAAAACTCTTTTTTGTGAAAGGTAGCGAAGAGTTATTGGGACAGATTGTAGATGTAAAAGTAAGTAAAACATCTAGGGGTGCACTTGACGGAGTGCTTGTCTAACGCAGATGAAATCCTTTTTGAGGAAATTGGGGCAGATAGTAATACCCCCTTTGGTTTATATGTTGATGCGTATTATATGGATTACTACACGTAAAAAATTTCATTATATTACAGAAATAGATCAACAACAGCATGTCTGTGTTACATGGCATGGAGAACTGCTTATGTCACCGCAAGCATATAGACATATACATAAAAAGCATCCTGCTTCTGCAATTATATCTTCTCACTTTGATGGCACACTCATAGCACGTACATTACAGTTTTTAAAAATACATCCACTTAGGGGTTCTTCAAGAAAAGGTGCAAAACAGGTTCTTTTGCAAGCTTTTAAAAGCATTAAAAGTGGTAAAGAGATACTTATAACTCCAGATGGACCTAGAGGACCTAGGCATACGATGAGTGATGGAGCAGCGGGAATTGCCTTAAAAAGCAAACTTCCCGTTTTTGTGATGAATTATACCTGTTCAAACTACTGGCAGCTAGGTAGCTGGGATAGATTTACTATTCCTAGACCTTTTTCAACCGTTGAGTTTTATATGCAAAGTCTTTCGCTCAAAGGCATGACACATGAAGAGGCAAAAGCCTACCTATTAGAGAAGATGTTAGAGCATACTATTTAGCAAAGGAGAAGCAGTGAAGAGTAGGGAGCTAGACGCTTACATTGAAGATTTTCTTCTATATCTGCTTGATATTCGTGGATACTCCGAACACTCTATTGTTACGTATGAGATTGCACTGCGTCAAATGTCTCAAAAAAGTCATTTTTGTGAAGAGGAGGAGGTGCATATTTTAGATATTACCCCTTTTCGTTTTGCTATTGTCAAAAACAGTAAAAAAACGATTGTGAAAAAACTCTCTGCTGTCCGCTCCTTTGTAACATATATGCAAGAGCAGTGTCACCTCTGTGTTAGGCTTATAGGCGATGAGACTATTAAAGTGCCTCAGAGCCTTCCTAAGCCCATTGAAGAGCAGTATATTACAGAGGTACTGCAAGAGGCAAAAATAGAAGAAAAACTGCTTATCTCTATGCTTTATGGTTTAGGGTTACGTATCTCAGAACTAAGTACGCTTAGATTAGATGCCATTACAGATACATGGGTACAGATATATGGCAAGGGAAATAAAGTAAGAGAGTTGCCCCTATTGCCTGAACTGCATTCACTTATTATGCAATACAGGGAGATATATCATCCAAAAACATATCTTTTTGAAAAAGGGAATGCTCCTATGAACAGTGCTCAGTTACGCTATATCTTAACAAAGCTCTTTAAGATACATGGACTAAAAGTTACGCCTCACCAACTTAGACACTCTTTTGCTACACATTTGCTTCATCATGGGGCACGTATAGCAGATGTAAGTGAGCTGCTTGGGCATGAGACAATGGCAACCACACAGGTTTATACCAAATTAGGATCGGTTAAAAAGATGCAAGAGTATATGAAAGCACATCCTCTGGCAAAATCGTAGAGCGTGATTATTATCACATCTTTAGCGTATTGGTCTTACGGTGAAAGTTTTGCTGTATATCAATTTTACTATGTAGGGAACCTCTAAAAATAGGTAATACCTACCCTTTAGGCATCTCTAGCTTTCCTCTATGCGTTATTACTCTTTTTTACCTTAGCTACAGCTAGGGTTGCCTTATGCTTGCACTCTCTTTGAGAAAAGAGTGCCTAGCCCCTAGAGAAAAGCTAGAGATGTTGCGGGTATCACCTATTTTTAGAGGTTCCCTGTAGTAATAAGATTCTATCTTGGCAGGTATTTTTCTATTCCGCATTATTTTTTGATCCAAATTATGGCAAATTTGCCTTATGGTAAAAAATAAGATATAAAAAAAGATAAAATTGGAAGCTTAAAAGAAGAAGTTAGAGTCAGGCAAAAGCCTGATCTCTAAAGGTTATAACTTTAAGAAGTCATTTTTAGAAGTTGTATCTTCCCCATACACGGATAACATTAAGGTTATCTTTTCCTGCTACATCTGGGTCTACCATTACGTAAGCAGCCAATAGTGTTGTAGAGTTGTTAAATACTTTAGTTTTATAGATAACATCAAGCTCAGCAGGGTTGTTGTCTGCACCTTTAGCAATATCATCATTGTTATTTACAGCATAACCATAGTTAACGATAAATTTACCATTAAGTGCTTTAGTGGATACACCAGCTTTAATGTAATCAGCATCATTTTGGATAATACCTTGGTTAAGAACCATTTGTGTATAGAGTGGAGTTTTTACACCACCAACATTTTTAAAGTTAGCATTTTCATCTGTGCTAGAGTAAGCAATTGAAGCATTAACTGCACCAAGAGTAGTACTGGCTTTTGCACCAAATGCCACACCATCATCAGCAAGAGCATCACTCATGATTGTACCACCTTGAAGACCCATATTGAGACCAGCAACTCCAAATTTAGCATCTCCCCATAGAATGTTTATATCTTCATTACCTATTCCCTCTACATCTGGTGCGTAGTAGTAAGAACCTGTCAATGTTAAATCGTTTATAGATTTGTTTTGAGCAGTTAGCATGTAGATAAAGTTATCATCTTCACCATCTGGGTTAACACTTGTAAATTGAGACATATCTGTTGCCAAACCATTGTAGTTTGCTTTTGCAACGATTGCACCAACCAATGTAGTATCTTGAATATCAGAATTTACAACCAATGCCGCATCAAATGTATTTTTAAATACATTCCAACCCTCAGAGAAAGCAAATGGAGAAAGTGCTTTTGGAAGCTCTTGACGACCAACTTTAAAGTTAGTTTTACCTGTTGCATAAGTTAAATATGCTTGAGAAATCCAACCACCTCTAGCATCTGCAGTTCCTGCTGATTGCATTACACCTGCAACTACATCTTCCTGAAGACCAAGCGTCGCAAGACCATTTACCTCTACACCTGCACCAATACCTGAAAATAAATTTTTATTTACAGCTCTAAGTTGAAGACCAGCATTTGCTCTAGAAGTATCTTGCTCAAAAAGGTCTCCGTTTCCAAATGCATCAGTTGTTTGGTAATAAACTACTGCTTGTCCTGAGAAGTCCCAGTCAGATGTTGTTGCTGCTACTGCTGGTGTCTCTACTACTGGCTCAACGGGTGCACCGATAGTACCACCTGCCATAATCATTGTTGACGCTACTACTGAAAGTAATAATGTTTTTTTCATTGTAATCTCCTTGAATTTGTTTTGAATACCCCGTATTATAACAAGTATTTCATAAGTATGTCAATGAAATTAATAAAAAGTTAACAAAATATTAATATATTGTCTATATAGCCCAAATTTTAGTTGCTAGAGAGCGTTGTTATGTTTGTAAATATATTAGAAATGATGTTGTTTTTGAGATCTTATAATATAAATTTAAGAAAAGTTATTGGGTTTATCTTGGTATAGAGGGTGAATTTTATGAAAGATTTTAAATGGTGGCGCCAGACGGAATCGAACCGCCGACACAAGGATTTTCAATCCTTTGCTCTACCAACTGAGCTATGGAGCCAACTTAAAGACAAGATGTCTTGTTAAGTGGCTGAAATTATAACACCAAAAGCTTAAGAATTAACAAGTAAAAAGTAAAAAGTAAAATTTTTTTGTAAAAAAATGTTATTTATAGCTTTTTAACCAAATGTATAAATGTTTCGCCTCTATGTTTGTATGATTTGAATTGGTCAAAACTTGCAGCAGCTGGTGAGAGTAGGGCTACATCTTTAGAAGAGAGGATTTTATCTATGTGATGGATAGCACTTTCTATATTTTTTGCCTCTTTAGCTTTAATTTTGTAGTGTTTGGCAAGCTCTAAGAGTTTGTCATTGTTGGCACCTATTGTATAAAGTGTAAGGTTAAGGGGTTTCATCTCTTCAAAAAGAGGGGTCAAATCTACACCTTTGTCGTCGCCTCCAAGTATGAGATGGATGTATCTGTTGGCATAGCCTTTGAGTGCTTGTATTGTTGCATCAAGATTGGTTGCTTTGGAGTCATTGACCCAAAGACGCCCTTTTGCATCGTACAACTCCTCTTGTCTGTGGGCGTCACGCTCAAAAGTATTAAGTAGGTCATAATCGGTTTCATCAAACAGCACTTTGGTAATGGCTAAGGAGAGCAGAGCATCTTGTAAAAAAGCACCTTTGTAGTTGAGTTTTGAGCTCTCTAATCCAAAGTAGTCGCATAAGAATCTATTGGTATCATATTCAACAACAAAGGCATCTGTTTGTGGAAGTGTAAGCCCTTTGGGTACAAGTGCAAGTTCACCTTCTTTCATGGTAAGCAAAGGTTTAAGTTTATCTTTCTCATAGGCTTTGGGGGTACCATGCCAGTCTAAATGGTCTGGCGTAATAGGAAGAAGAAGATAGATATTGGGTGATGCTTTATGGGTATGGTGGAGCGTAAAGGAGCTGGTTTCAAGTATCCATATAGGTGCATTAGGGTCCAAATCTGCCAAAGGTATGCCAATGTTTCCTCCATTGATAGCCCCTCTTTTTTCAAGAAGGTGTGTAAGCATTTGAGTGGTGGTGGTTTTACCGTTGGTGCCAGATATCCAGATGGTGTAGGGTGGGCATTCCTGCCCAGAAATATTTTGGTGGGCAGGAATGCCCACCCTACCTAAAAAGTAATCATACTCACTCATTAGATTTCTGGCACTTAAAATAAGTGGATGTTTAGGTGGCAAACTAGGGGTCGTAATTTCCATGTTGCTCTCATTGGGGTCAAATGCATGTGAGGGTTTGATAGTGTTATGGTACTCATCTGTATAGGTTTTAGTGCACTTGTCATCAAAAAAAGTACAGCCTCCACCCAATTTTTTGGCAATAGCTTTTGTGGTTAAGCCATAGCCAAATAGTGTTGGTTTTTGTTGCTCACTGATCACTGCTCACTGCTCCTTGATTTTATCTAAACTTAAACGATACAAGAGCTAAGATGTTGGCAATAAAAGCAATCATCCAAAAACGTACAATAATCTTGTTTTCTGCCCACCCTTTAAGCTCAAAATGGTGGTGAATAGGTGCCATTTTGAAGATACGTTTTTCACGTAGCTTAAAAGAGCCCACCTGTAAAATAACCGAAACTGTCTCAATAACAAAGACAATACCAATAAGAATAAGCAGTACTTCGCTTTTGCCCAGTATGGCAAGATAGGCCAAAAATCCACCAATAGCAAGACTGCCTGTGTCACCCATAAAGACTTCGGCAGGGTAGGCGTTGTACCAAAGAAACCCCAAAAGCCCTCCAGCAAGAGCAGCGGCGAGTATCATCACCTCTCCTACCCCTTTGATGTTGGGTACAAGAAGATACTCAGAGAAGATAGCATGTCCTGTAATATAGACAATCGCCCCCAAGGTAAAAAGAGCAATCACAGAAGGAACGGTTGCCAATCCGTCAAGTCCATCGGTAAGATTGACTGCGTTGGTTGTGGCAAGAAAGATGAGTATCCAAAAGGGGATAGCAAAGTAGCTTAAATCAAACAGGGGTGTTTTGAGAAACGGTACATAAAACGCTGTAGGGAAACCAGAATAGAGTAAAAGCCCAGTAGCAAGTGAGGCAATCAGTGCTTGAAGAAACATCTTTCCTCTAGGGGTTAACCCCTCCAGGTTGTCTCCTGCGAGTACTTTGCCCAAATCATCTTTAAATCCTACAAATCCAAACCCAATAAGGGTAATGATGCCTCCTATAATGTAGGGATTGGTCAAATCAACACTAACCAATGCGGCAATGAGTGTGGCAATAAGAAAGATAGCCCCTCCCATAGTGGGGGTATGGCGTTTGCCTTCATGGGCAGGTACATATTTGCTGATGGGCTGGTTGGCATTTTTTGAGAGTGCCCATGCAAGATATTTTGGCATGATTAAAAGTGTGAAGACAAATGCAATAAAAAAGGCAATACCCGCACGTACAGAGATGTACCCAAAGAGGTTGATGTCTAAAAGTTTAGAGAGTTCATATAGCATTAATTCTAATTCCCTTTATGTTTAAGAAAGTTTATTTTACTATTATTTCAATAAAATACACGAAAAAGAAAAATAATGAATAGCAATAAAACAATTTTAATCATTACCGATGGTATTGGATGTAAGCCTGAAAGTACTTGTAATGCATTTAAAGATGCAACCAAACCTACGTATGACAAACTCTTTAAAGAGACACCTAGAG
Organism: Sulfurovum sp.; assembly: GCA_027038155.1. Taxonomy (GTDB): domain Bacteria; phylum Campylobacterota; class Campylobacteria; order Campylobacterales; family Sulfurovaceae; genus Sulfurovum. The sequence continues at coordinate 3,680 of JALVXW010000207.1, read as the reverse complement.
CCCTTATCTCTACGCACGGATTAAGTGTTGGGCTACCAGAGGGGCAGATGGGTAACTCTGAAGTGGGGCATATGACCATAGGAAGTGGACGTATTTTGTACCAAGATTTGGTTAAAATCTCTTTGGCTCTTGAAGATGGCAGTATTGAAGATAACAGTGTGTTAAATGATACACTAGCCAAAAGTGAGAGGGTACACCTCATAGGACTGTTGAGTGATGGTGGGGTACATTCGCATATAGAGCATACCATAGGATTGGCAAAGTTGGCACGAAGTAGAGGCAAAAAGGTATTTTTGCATCTTATTACCGATGGGCGTGATGTGAGTCCTACCTCAGCTAAGCGTTATGTGGAGCAGATAGAGGCCATCTGTGATAAACATATCTCTATTGCCACTATAGGTGGGCGTTTTTACACAATGGATAGAGATAACCGTTGGGAGAGGGTAGAGAAAGGCTACAATGCCATAGCAAAGGCTTTGCCATCTACAACACTAGATATTAAAGCATATATAGATGAGAGTTATGCCAAAGATGTTTTAGATGAGTTTTTAGAACCTGTAGCATTGAGTGGCTATGAGGGGCTCAAAGAGGGGGATGTGGTGATAATGACTAATTTCCGTTCCGATAGAGCCAGAGAGATAACCACCGCCTTAGGAAGTGAAACATTTGATGCCTTTGAGCGTACCTATACTCCTTTGCATGTGGCTACAATGACACAGTATGATGCAAGTTTTGACTACCCTGTACTTTTTCCCAAGGTAGCACCTGAAAATACATTGGCAGAGGTGATCTCCAATGCAGGACTTAGACAGCTTCATGCCGCAGAGACAGAGAAGTATGCCCATGTTACTTTTTTCTTTAATGGAGGCATAGAGGAACCTTATGTAGGGGAGAGTCGTGTGCTCATTCCTAGCCCAGATGTCAAGACTTACGATATGAAACCAGAGATGTCCGCCCCTGAGGTAGGAGAAGCGGTACGTACTGCGATGGATGAAGCGTATGATTTTATAGTGGTAAACTTTGCCAATGGTGATATGGTAGGGCATACGGGTAACTATAAGGCTGCTTGTGAAGCAGTCAATGCAGTCGATAGACAACTTGGGCTCATTATTGAAAAAGCAAAAAAAGAGGGGTATAACATTCTCCTTACTTCAGACCATGGAAACTGCGAAGAGATGAAAGATAGCAAGGGGAATATCTTGACAAACCATACAGTAGGTGAGGTGTGGTGCTTTGTGATTGCGGAGGGTGTAAATGAAGTAAAAGAGGGGTGTGGGCTTAACAATATTGCACCTACTGTACTAAAACTTATGGGGCTGGAGATTCCTACAGAGATGGATGAACCTCTGATTTAGGACAGTTGAGGTACAATTATTTAAAGGGAACCTCTAATAATAGGTAATACCCACCCTTTGGGTATCTCTAGCTTTCCCCTATGCGTTGTTACTCTTTTTTACCTTAGCTACGGCTAGGGTTAAAAAAGATGCCTAGCCTAGAGAAAAGCTAGAGATGTTGTGGGTATCACCTATTTTTAGAGACTCCCTAAATATTTTAAAGGTGGATAATGAAATTTACAGGAACAAATGTACTCGTAACGGGTGCAAGTAGAGGTATAGGTGCCCAGATAGCCAAAGGGCTTGCAGCTATGGGGCTTAAAGTATGGATAAACTTCCGTTCTGGTGAAGAACAGGCCAATGCAGTCAAAACAGAGATAGAGGCAGCAGGTGGTAAAGCTGAGGTGATTGGTTTTGACGTGAGTAATGAAGAGGCTTTTGTAGCAGGAATAAAAACGATTATTGCAGAAGATGGAGAGCTCTCTTACCTTGTAAATAATGCAGGGATTACCAAAGATGGTTTGGCTATGCGTATGAAGACAGAAGCGTTTATGGATGTGATTAACGCTAACCTCACCTCTACATTTATAGGGTGTAGAGAGGCTCTAAAAGTGATGCGTAAAAAGCGTTTTGGTTCGGTAGTAAATATCGCTTCTATTGTGGGAGAGACAGGGAATGCAGGACAGACTAATTACGCTGCTTCTAAAGGTGGAACCATAGCGATGACAAAATCATTTGCTATTGAAGCAGGAACTTCTGGCATACGCTACAACACAGTGACCCCAGGGTTTATCGCTACTGAGATGACAGAGGTATTAAAAGATGAGGTAAAAGATGCTTTTACTGCCAAGATACCTATGGGTAGATTTGGAAACCCTGGCGAAGTAGCAGATGCCGTAGCATTTTTACTCTCTGACCACGCTTCTTACATCACAGGTGAGACACTTAAAGTCAATGGCGGGATGTTAATGTAATTTGCAGGGTGAATTGCATAAAATTAAAAATTAAAAATTAGGAGTAAAGTGTGTCCATTAGAATCCTCCTCCTAGAAGATGATAAACTCTTTAATGAAACCCTTCAGGACTTTTTGGAAGAGGAGGGTTTTGTGCTTGATTGTGCATTGGATCCTTATACTGCACTTGATTTGACTTATGAAAACAACTATGAGCTCTATCTTTTTGATGTAAATCTTCCGTATGAGAGTGGATTTGATTTGCTTGAGAAATTGCGTAGTGGTGATGATATGACTCCTGTTATATTTTTAACTTCTCGTGATGATAAAGCCTCTTTGCAGGAAGGGTTTGCTAAGGGAGCAGATGACTATATGAAAAAGCCTATCGATTTAGATGAGCTTCTGCTTCGTATTCATGCACTTCTACGAAGACAAGTAAGGAGACAAAGAGTATCTATAGGGGCATATACGCTTGATATGGTAGGAAAGACCCTTTATTTGGACAATGTTGCATTGGAAGTTACACAAAAAGCCATAGAGTTGCTGGTTCTTCTTGTTGAAGCCAAAGGTGAAGTGGTAAGTTCTGAAATAATTAAAAATAGACTATGGGCGGCAGGTCAACATGCCAGTGATGGCTCGCTAAGGGTCTATGTCACACAACTTAAAAAATATTTTCCTGAGTCTATTAGTAATGTCCGAGGTATAGGCTATAAGTGGACAGAAGTATAAAATGAAAAAAGAGACGCAACTTGCAGCATTAGGATACTTTACAAGTGTAGCAATGTTGTTAAGTTTTCTCTATTGGTATCTGAAAAATGAGGGGTTTTCTGAGTCCAATTTTATGTTGGCTTCTTTGTTTGTTTTGCTATTGGCTGGAGGCTGGGGTTATATTATTGCCACACATTTATTGGCACCCAAAGTACAACTTGATGAAAGCCTCTCACATCTTAGCTCCGAAATACTTCATGAGCTTAATATTCCTCTCTCCACCATAAAAGCAAATACAATCCTACTTAAAAAACGTGTGGAAGATGAAAAATCTTTACAAAGAGTAGCACGGATAGATGCTGCCTCTTCACGGCTAGAAAGACTCTATAAAGAGCTGGTTTATAGCATAAAAAAAGAGATACATCCTATAGAAAAGGAGACTTTCTCGCTTTATGATGTACTGCAGGAACGGATAGAAATTTTTCAAGTATTTGAGCGCAACTCTTTCTCTTTGGAACCTATAGATAAAACACTCTATGCTGATAAAATGGGTTTTGAGAAGATGATAGACAATTTACTTATGAATGCAATGAAGTATTCTGATAAAAAAACCATTATAAAAATAGGTATGGATGGAGATATATTGAGCATTAGTGATAGTGGCATAGGTATGGATGAGACACAAC